>CAZXLP010000100.1:0-5391 GCA_964642085.1 uncultured Anaerolineaceae bacterium | reverse complement strand
CTGGCTGCGGACTTCGGAGAGGATCGGCCGCGATCCAAGAAGAAGGCGAAGCGGTGAAACGACCGCGGTAAGCTCAACGAGGCAAGGAAAGAGGAAAAGAGGAGCCCCATGCTGCAATTCCCGCGTTGGAGAGTGGACGTCACGGTCGGAAACGATCTCGTGAAGACGACCTACGAGACCGCAACGACGTCGAACGCGGCCATCGCCAAGGCGAAGCACAAGCTCCGAGGTGCCGTCTCGAGCGCAGGCAAATTCAAGTTCAAAGCGACGAAGGTCGTCGCCGGAGACACGGAGCGCCATTACGCGACGAAGAATAAGTCGCCTGCCCAACTGGACCGCGATATCGCTGAAGTTCTTGCGAAGCCAGGGGGTGTCTCAAGCGATCGAGCCGCTAAGCTGATCGCAAACTATCCGTCGTGGATGAGTTCCTACAGCAACGAAGATTTCGATAGAGCACAACAGCTAGCTCAGCAACTCACGGACATCGATCGCCAAGAAGGCCGTCCAGCGCCTCGCGTCGGGTACAGCAGCGAACGCATCAAGGAAGCGAAGCGCGTAGTGCGCGATGCCAATCGTTACAGCGAAGCCTGGCAAAGCCGTCATGGCTGGAAAGCCAAGAGCACGTCACACGCAACAAAGAAGTCGGCGCCGCGCGACTGGACCGCCCGGCAGATGACAAGCGGTCGTCGAGTCGTCGAGAAGGCCCGCGGCGGCAAGATCGCCCGCATCTTCCAGGGCGAAGGCCACTGGACGGTGACCATCAACCGCCGCGAGCCGCGCGAGCCCTTCGAGACCACCGGCGAGATCACGCGCCAGAGCGCGAAGACCCTTGCGGCGGCGAAGAGTCTGGGCACGCGGCTCCTCAAGGCGTGATTGTGAAGACGCCGCGCAAGAAGTCGACCGCTCAGCTCGATTGTGAGATCGAACAAGCCCTCGCGAAGCGCGCGTATTTCAAGATCGGGGACGTCGTCTTGATGGGCAAGTACAAGAACAAGCGCGGCGTAATCGTCAGCTTTGGTCAGGACAGCTGGGGAAATCCGACGGTGGAGGTCGAGCCCACACCGAAGGGCCGGAAGCAGAACAGGATCATCGGTCTCTACAAGATCTGGCGTGCCGATGTGAAAGAGGGCGTGCTGCGAAAGAAAAAGACGGTCCGCCATGCGTGACGCTCGCGTATGGCAGGTGCGATTGCCGGACGGCTCGGTGTGGATCCCGGAGGATTACCAACCTAACGACCCCCGGCGCTCGTGGATCCACGCGCGATCGACGGCCGACATGTTCGCGGAGAAGCTCGGCGGTACCGTCGTTGAAGTAACCAAACGCCAGAAGGAAAGCGTCCTCGACAAGGAGATCGCCTTCGCGCTCAACGAACCGAAACCAACGCCGAAGCCGAAGCAGTCACTGAAGACGCGAACACGTCCGTTCAGCCGCTCGGCGCGGCGCGAGATCAGGTCAGCGATCTTGGAGAACGTCCCGCTGAACTATGCCGCACGCTCCGCCGTCGACACCGCACGAGAGACCGCAGCTGACGTCGAGTACAAAGCGGCGCTCAGGACGCTCAAGGCCGGACTTCCCGCCACGCTGTGGGTCGGCTACGACCCAGACGAAAACTTCGCGATGGCCAACACGGTTGCGCCGGTCTGGGTCAACGAGGATCCCCAGGGCGAAGATCCTCGCCACTGGATGCAGATCGAGCGCGATGAGATCGCGAGCATCCTCGTGGAAGACGCATGAGCCAGGACGAGCGTCGCGCCAAGCGCGCAGGTAAAGTCGTGCTCCAGCTCTACCGCGAGTACGCGCCTACGGTCGCCGACGCCGCCGAGCGGATGGGCGTGACCTGCAAGGAGGGCTGCGCGCACTGCTGCATGCTGCCGGCGACAGCCACGATCCCCGAGATGGTCCCCGTCGTCGAATACCTGGTCGGCCGCTGCGACTGGAACCGTCGTCGCCCCGCACTCGAGCGCGAGCTGACGCTTCAGCTCGCCGCGTTCGCGGGCGTCAACGCCCTCGATCCGATCGAGCGAAAACGCTTCTTCACGCGCCAGCTGCCGTGCGCGTTTTTGACCAAGGACAAACGTTGCGAGATCTACGCGGTGCGGCCAACGGTCTGCCGCTATCACATGGTGGTGTCGCCGCCTGAGAACTGCGCGCTCGGCGCGGGAGATCCCACGGTCGCGCGCGTCGATCTGCGTAAGATCGAGAACACCGTCGCGGTCCACGCGGCTCAGGCACTCGGCGAGCTCACGGGCGGCCCGATCGCGCTCGCGTTCGTGCTCGCCGCCAAGTTACTCGGCGTCAAGCTCGACGTCGATCGCGAGCTGATGCGCCGCGTGACAATGGTCCGCATCGAGGTCAAGACGTGAGCCTTTTGCGGCGCCTGCTCTGCGCGATGACGTGGCACTCGTGGGTACCGATGATGGTGGAGGCGCGCGTGCTCTGCGAGTGCTCGTTCTGCGGGACCCGTCGCTGGATCACACTCTCCTGCTTCGAGAAGCGGTCATGACCAGGCAGTCCCGACATCGAGGTGCAGAGGCAGGCGTGACCCCGGGCAAAAGATCGTTCGGCGCGCTCGTGCTCGCGATCTGGGCGCTGCCGGGCATCGGCATACCGACGCTGCTACTCCTTCTCCAGCGGCGAAAACGCAGCCGCGACAGAGCCGCGACTCCAAACAAGAGAGGCCAGTATGGCTAGTGGTGCGAAGCGCCCGAAGATGCACGACCGAGCGCGCGCTGTAACGTGCCCGACGCCCGACGTGTGCAGCGCCGCCCGCCCAGCTGCGACGTCACCGGCAAGACCGACGTGCACCCCAGACGCATCGCGCTGGCAGACAAGACGGTGTTCTCACGGTGAAAAACTTGCGCCAACACCTCGGAGAGCCGTAGCGTGAGCGTCGTGGTGGTAACGACGATCTCCTGCGACGCGGCGATCCTACGCTGTTCAAGCTGCCAGGCGGAGGTCGCAACCGTCTCGGCCGTGTCCGACGTCGACTGCCGTATGTGCGGCGGTACCATGCAGTTCGACCGCCGCTGCGAGGCGGCCTTCTCGCTCCACCGTGACGCGATCCTGATCCGATGCATCGCCGAAAACAAGGACGGCTGGCGCTGCGAGGACCGTGGAGGACGCGACTTCTGCCCCGCGCATATTCACCTCGCGAATCCAACTCGCGTCTCGCTGCCGACGCCGCGCGCGATCGGCGAGCAGTGAAACTCCGCGCGCGCTGGAGCGGACCGCCGCCGCGCATCGGCGACTACCTGGCGAGTCCCACAAGGCCGCGCTTCGCCTACCGCGTCCGCGAAGTACGCAATATCGATTCGCTCGTGCACTGGGATCCAGCGCGCAAGGCAGAGCGGCGCCGTCTCGCCATCGAGGTCGATCGCCTACCGATCGCGGAGCTGCCGACCGCGGCACGCGTCCACGACTGGCGCTGGGAGTCCCGAACATCAACTGCTCGGGCAAGTTCAAGTGCGCGTCAATTGAGCGTCAACCGCTCAATGTGAAGTGTGGCCTGAAACAGCTCGAAGTGAAACGCGCGACGGCCCAGAAGCGTCCGGGCTGTGCGTGATCCCGCGCTGGGTCGACCGAACGGCCAATCCTGGTGGAGCGAGGATTTTTAGGACACAGCCAGAGATCGCGCGTCGGTGTAGCTATCTTCGATCGCGGGCCTCGGAGAGCAAACGCACCATGTCCGTGGGCGAACGCTCGCTCGGAGACGGGATGGCCAGCATGCCCACCGCGAACGAGATCGTGTCACCGACGTGGTTGCGCATGGACGCGTCGCGGAACTCAAGGGGGAAGATGTAGCCTTCGATCGACTCGTAGATCGTGTGCAGCACGAGGCCGGTGACGTAGCGGTCGGGGAACAAGAGCTGGAACAGCGCGCCCCAGCCGATGTGCGTGAGCGACCACTCGTTGAAGAAGGCCGGGCCGGTCTTCTCGAAGTACCAGGGAACCTTACGATCCTGCGGAGGTGCCGTCGTCGTCTCTTGAGGGGACACGCCGTCGATCTTACGCCCGTCCCGGACGGAGCCGCTCAAAGAAAACCGCTCTTCACCAACGCACCTCCCAGCCGCCCGGCGCCCATCCCTGGCGCACGAGCGCCCCCACGCAGTGCCGCTTGGCGTCGTCGAGCGACGTCGCCTCGCTGTTCTCGCCGCCCGTGCCGCGGTCGTCCCACGTATGCCAGGTGAACCGGGACTCGGCGTTCTGCCAGATCGTCGCCCGATCGCGCCCGCGCCCGTCGACGAGCTCCCACCTGCCGCCGCGGAGCAAAAGCGGCGGACCGGAGCGATCGATCCAGCGCCACGGCTTGATCACTTGGTCACCGTGAACAGGTCAAGCTGCGTTGTCGGCGATGCAGGTGCAGGATCGCTCTCGGGTTCAAGGCGACCGTCACCCCGGACATGGACCACAGCTGCACCAGAACGCGCGAGGACAGGCGCGACGAGGAGACGACGATGGCAGTGTGACGGATCTTCCTCGGCGCAGAGGATCACGGTCCGCCGACACTGCGCGAGCGCGACGAGCTGCAAGATCCCCTTTGCGAAGTCGGGAGCCAACGCACGACGATCATAATCGACAGTGCCGTCCTGCCGATAGAACGCACGGTCAGGCCGACCGCCGAGTTGCTGGCCCAAGTAGACGTAGCCGACGCGCTGGTCGTAGAGCAGTTGCGCCAAAGGGATCTTGTCAAAGTGCGGCGCCCACTTCGAGGCTGGCTGCGATCGCACGTCGACGAGCTGCTCGATCGAGTGCGTGCGCAGGAGCGACAGGAAGTGTTCGGCCGCGTGCCTCGAGTGCCCGATGGTGAAAATGGTGGTCACCGGTCTCGCCTCCGACGTGGCGCCTCGTAGGGTCGCTTCTCGATCTTCACAGCGCGGCTTTGAGCTTGGAGATCAGCTCGCGCTCCAGTGCACGCATCTCGATGGGGTCGCGGTCCGCCACGTCGATCGCGAGCTGAATCGTGAGAGCGACGGCCGCAACCGCGAGGTCGTCCATGGCAGCGCGGCCCGACGAGAGCATCCGCGGAAGCGTGTAGCGCTTGGCGGCGCGGGCCAGCTCCGCGAAGACGCACGAGAAGTCGTGGGTCAAGAGGAGAGGCTTCACGACGCTGCCCGTTTCTCACCGCGACCGACGCCGCGCGTCTCCTGGCAGTTGAAGCAAAATCGCATGCAACGGCGCTGTCCGCGCCAGCGGTAGGCGACGACCGACGAACACGCGCGGCAGACGTCGTCGCCGCACGCCCAGCAGGTGACGACCGGACCTGTGGCGAGACCGTCGGCGGAAGCCTCGCAGTCGATCGAGTCAACGACGGAGCAGACGCGGCTCATTCGGGCCGCCTGCCGATCACCTCGACCTCGTCGAAGCCGAGTTCGCGATTGATGACGTCGTAGG
>CAZXLP010000099.1:0-5609 GCA_964642085.1 uncultured Anaerolineaceae bacterium | reverse complement strand
TGAAGAGCAGCGTCTGGTCGCCGGCAGGCACGAGCGAAGCACTGGGCACGACCTCGTGCCCACGAGCGGCGAAGAACTCGAGGAAACGCTGTCGGATCTCCGAGGCGGGCATCGGTGGGATCGACGCGCCCTCCCCCGGGACCGACGCGCCATCCTCGCGGAAGGTGCGTTCCGGCATGGCCTAACTGTAGCGAAGGTGCCCGCTTTGAAACCAAAGGCATCGCCGGTGCTGTCGCCGAGTCCCTTCACGTGATCGCGGGCAACCGATCCTGATCACGCGAACGTTCTCAGAACCAATGCCGAAGGCCACTGCGTAGGAAGGCAGCCCGTGGCATAGCGCAGACGCGCGCGTAAGATTTGAGCGATGACCGTGGATTCCGTTGGGCTGACGTGCCCGCGCTGCGATACCGCCGTGCCGGCCGACTCTCGCTTCTGCTTGAGTTGTGGCCTGGCGTTGGGCGCCGACGTGCCGGACGACAGTGCCCGCCAGGCGCGCATCTCGGCCGCCACACCTGAGCCTCTGGTCGAGAAGATGCGGACGGCCAAGCTGACCGGGGAGCGCAAGCCAGTGACCGCGCTCTTCGCGGACGTGGTCGGCTCGACAACGCTCGCCGAGCAGATGGATCCCGAGGACTGGACCCAGATCATCAACGAGGCGTTCGACCTGATGTCGCGGGCGGTGTTCCGTTACGAGGGCACGATTGCCCAGCTCCAGGGCGACGCGATGCTGGCCTTCTTCGGCGCGCCGGTGGCCCACGAGGACGACCCGGACCGGGCGATCCGCGCCGCGCTCGACATGGTCGCCGAAACGGACGAGTTCGCGCGCCAGCTGAAGTCGGCGCGTGGCATCGACTTCCGGATCAGGGCCGGGATCAACACAGGACCGGTCATCGTCGGCAACGTCGGCTCCGACCTCCGGTACGAGTACACCGCGCTCGGCGACGCGGTCAACGTCGCCGCCCGCGTCCAGACCGCGGCCGACCCCGGGACCGTCCTCGTCACCAGCATGACCCAGCGTTTCGTGACTGACGCGTTCGAGTTCGACGATCGCGGCGCGATCGAGCTGAAGGGCAAGGCCGAGCCGGTGCACCTCTACCGGGTCATCGGACTGCGTGCGATCCCCGGCCGCCGGCGGGGGCTCGAGTCGGTCGGGATATCCAGTCCGCTGGTCGGGCGGTCAGCCGAGCTGGACACGTTGCGCGGACTGTTCGAGGTCGTGCGTGCGGGCCGGGGCCGGCTGGCCGTGCTCGTCGGCGAGCCTGGGATCGGAAAGTCGCGCCTGCTGTCCGAGCTGCGTACAGCGATCGACGCGGAGGGGGCGACGTGGATTGAAGGCAAATGTGTCAGCTATGGGCGGACCGTTCCGTACCACCTCATCCTGGATGTCGTCCGATCGATGCTTGGATTGGCAATCGGTAGCCCAGAGGCCGAGACCAGGTCGATCGTCGAGACCCGGCTGCGCGAGCTGCTCGGCGACGAGGCGGCCGACATCGTGCCCTATTTCGCGCACATGCTCGGGCTGCCGCTCTCCCAGACAGAAAGCGACTTGACCCAGCAGGACCCTGAAGGCCTCCAGGGACGCTACGTGGCCGCCATTCACAGGGTCGTGCGGGCACTGACGAAGAGCGGCCCAGTGGTCCTCGTCTGCGAGGACATCCATTGGGCCGACCCGGTGTCCGTGGAGGTGATAGTCCAGCTGCTGCCGCTCGCGACGCCCCAGCCGATACTGCTCGTCCTCGCCGGTCGTGCCGAGACCGACGCGCCGGGCTGGCGACTCGTCTCTCACTCGCAGGCGACCCTCGGCGACGCGATCACGGAGATCCGTCTCCAGCCCCTCTCGGAGTCCGACAGCCGCACCCTGGTGGCGAACCTGCTCGAGATCGAATCGCTCCCCGAACAGGTACGAAATCAGATCCTGGCCCGCGCCGAGGGCAATCCGTTCTTCGTCGAAGAGGTCATCCGCATGCTCATCGGGCGCGGCGCCATCGTGCGCAGCGGAGATCGCTGGCTGGCCAACGACACGATCATAGGAATAGAGATCCCGGAGACACTCCATAGCCTTCTCCTGGCGCGCATCGACCAGCTGTCGGACGAAGCCAAGCGCAGCCTGCGCGTGGCTTCGGTGATCGGGCGGCAGTTTCCGGTCCGCGTGCTCGAACGCGTTCTGGAAACGACGACCTAGAATCCGTCGATGACCGATCTTCAGCTCGACACGCTGGAAGCTAAGGGCCTCATCAGGTTGGCCACACTCCGGCCCGAACTGGAGTACCTGTTCCGCCACGCACTCGTCCAGGACACCGCTTACGGGTCCCTTCTCAAGCAGGAGCGCCGGGCACTTCACCTGCTCGTTGGCGACGCGCTCGAAGACCTGTACCCGGAACGCCGGGGCGACCTGGCGGCAGTGCTTGCGATGCACTTCGAGCAGGCCGGGGATGCGGACCGAGCAGTGCACTACCTGACCGAGGCCGCTCGCTTCGCCTATGACCGCTTTGCGATCGTCGAAGCTTTCGACCTGTTTAGCCGAGCGGCCGCTCTGCTCCCGCCTCCCGAGGCGACCGACGATGAGCCGACGCGGCGACGCCGGGTTGAGTTGGAGCTCGGGCGAGTCAAGGCAGGTTTCACATTTCTCAGCGAGGGACAGGCACTCGCGATACTCGAGCCGCTCATCGTCGACGCGGAGGGCTTGGAAGACCTGCGGCTGGCGGCCGAGGTCCATGTGACAACCGCCCTGATGCGACAGTTCAAGGGCGAACGTCCTGCCACGAGTGCGCCTCTGAAGCATTCTCTGGATCGAGTCGCACAGCTCGCGGTCGAGCTGAAGGATCCGCTCATCGGAGCGGTTCCGGCGGCGATCGTCGGGCTGTTCCAGATCTTCAGTGGCGAACTCCGCGAAGGCATCGAGAACCTCGCCGAGGCTGCACCACTACTCGCGCAGCAGCGCGCGTACATTGGATCGTCCTTCGCGCTCGTCGCGCTGGCCATCGGCTTCGCCAGGATGGGCGAGTTCGACAAGGGCGAAGAGGCGGCGCGCCAGGCGGCCGAGATCGCCGAGAGCGGCGACATCATCGCCAAGCTCGACTCGCTGATCGGGCTCTCGACCGTTCGGTCCGTCCGTGGCGACCTCGAGAGTGCCGTGCCACTCGCGACCCAATGCACCACCCTTGCCGAGCAAACGGGCGCCACCGCGTGCGTCGTGGCTAGCAACTTCGTCCTCGGCGACGCTTACATGCGCCAGGGCAATTTCGACGGCGCGAAGATCGTTTTCGAGCGCGGCAACGAGGTCGCAAACACGATCGAGCAAAGGGTCTTTCGACCTTCGATCGCCGCTTACATGCGTTCGAATGCCGCGAGCCTGGGCGACTTCGTCCCGAGTGGGCGGACGTTCGAGGAGGCGCTCGCCGAGGCGCGGTCGATTGGTGATCGCTGGGGCGAAGCGACGGTGATCTGGAAGCGCGGCGAAACCGAAGCCAAGAAGGACGAAGGTGACCGAGAGATAGACGCCATGCTTGCCGATTTCGAGGAGGCCGCGGCGGGTTTCGAGCGGATGGGGGCGCGGCCGTTCCTGGCGCGCGTTCTGCGTGACTGGGGGCAGGCGCTACGTGCGCAGGGTCGCGTGGACGAGGGCAACGAGAAGCTTCGCCACGCGCTCGCACTCTTCGAGGAGTTGGGCATCGCCCCCGAGGCCCGCGAGCTCAGCGAACAGCTCTCCACCTGACGCCGCCGCGACGGGCGCCAGGCAGCCGCCGTGACGGTCATCTGTGCGGCCTTCGCGACGCGACCGGACTGGGATCCAACGCCAGTCGGTAACGCCTTACTCGTACTCACCAACCGGCTTGAGCAGCTGGATATCGAGTCGCTATTTGACTCTGTCGGCATCGCGGCATTCAGCCTGACGCCACACACGGCTGCGCCCAGGAGTCGGGTGACGGTCAGCCGGCCCGACGATGCCACCGTCGTCGTCGGGGGTCCTCGCTCGTCGCATGCGCGATCGACGGAGATTGCCGAGCAACTGCGAACGGCTGCATCGAACGCGCCCGTGCTGCCTCACGGACGCTGGGTAGCGCTGCGTCACGACGCCAGGACACGGACGCTGCGCGTTCTCAACGATCCGCTCGGGACCGCGTGGGTCTACCTGGCCAAGGTGCCGGGCGGATACCTGCTGTCGAGCAACTTCGGCGCGCTGGCCACGGCGTTCCCGGGCACGCTCACGGTCAATCGCGCCGCGCTCATGGCTCACCTGGCATTCGGTCACGTGCCGACGGACGAGACCTGCTTCAACGAGATCACGATGCTGCCGCCCGGATCCGTGGTCGAGCTCGGCCCGAGCGGCATGAGAGTCCTCGCCCGTGCGCGGCCAACGTATGGTGATCGCCACGCCGGCCTGACGCGCGATCAGAAGTTCGACCTGCTCGATGAAGCATTCGAGCGCGGCGTGCGGACGTGGTCAGACGACGACTTCTCGGACGTGGTCCTCTCCCTTTCGGGCGGCCTGGACTCGCCCCACGGCCTCGCGGCGCTGCTCAAGCTGGGGATCCGGCCGCGGTCGATCACGTGGGCCCTAGCGCCAAGCACAAACTCGCGGATCGCGAGAAAGCTGGCCGAGAGGTTCGGGCTGGACTGGACTCTCGAAGCGCCTGCGACTTCCTGGCGGGGCTGGCTCGACTGGTTCCACGTGGCCGGCACCAGCGGGTTCGACTGGGGCGGATGGGCGGGTGAGTGGCTGTCCAGTCTGTCGGCAAAAGGAACTGGGGCTCTTATCGGATTCCTGGGCGATGCACTGTCGGGCAAGCACCTCGTCGATCACCCGGCGGCGGGTGGGGACTGGGTCGAGAGTTGGGCGCGCTGGAGCAGCCGAGATCGTTGGCTGGGGTCGCCCCTGGTCCGAGCGGAGTTTCGAACCGAGATGCGCGAAGTCACGCATTCGTATCTCCAGCTGCTCGCCGACGGGGTAGAAATCGCCTTCCCTCATCAGACGGCACTCCACCTGGACCTGTATGGCCGTCAGCGGCGCATGATCAGTTCCCAGCCGAACATCATGGCGCGCTTCGTTGCGCCACTCCCCTTCTTCTACACCGAGCAGATGGTCGACTTCTGGACGAACCTGCCCTGGTCGGACCTGGCCGATCAGCAGCTCTACCTGGCGCACGCCCGCGAACGCTACGGGCGCGTCTTCGACATCGTTCTCGGCGATCGCCAAGTCCGCACCCCGCGACGCGTCGCATCACGCCTCACCCGCGACATGAGGCTCCGCCTCGCCAATGTCATCCCGGATCAACGTCACCGGATCGCCCCGGTCGGCAACGACCTGATGGGCAGCCTCCTCCAATCACGTGCCGAGATCCGCGGCCTCGTCGAACGGGTCGCCCCGCTCCTGGAACCGGTCCTGGACACGGCAGCGGTGCTGCGCGAGATCGATCGCTATCCGCGCAGCCGACTGGTGACCTCTGCGCGGCTCCACAGCCTGCTGAGCGTTGCGGCCCCGCTGGACCTCGGGCAAAAGAGCTTGCCGATACCGGAGAGCTAGGGGCCGTCCTTCGCCGCGCGACCCTGGACACCGCGTACCAGGCGGTCGGCGCCCCGCGCGAGCCCGGCGCCGGCGGCGCGCACCG
>CAZXLP010000098.1:0-5610 GCA_964642085.1 uncultured Anaerolineaceae bacterium | reverse complement strand
ATCGTCGACGACGAGATCGACACGGCGAGCACGCTGATCGAGATCGAGCGCGCCTTGATCCGCGAGGGGGTGACGGAGATCTACGCCTGCGCCACCCACGGCGTGCTGTCCGATCCGGCGATCGACCGGCTGCGCAGCTCCGAGATCACGGAAATAGTCATCACCGACACCGTTCCGTTGCCTGCCGCGAAGCGCCTGCCCCAGATCAAGGTGCTGTCGGTTGCCCCCTTGATCGGCGAGGCCATCCGGCGCATCCACCGCGGCGAATCGGTCGGAGCCCTCTTCTCAGGCGACCTGGAGCTGGTCCAGGAGATGCTGCTCTGGGACGAGGAGTCGGAGAACAACGCGGCGTGATGGCCCGAACATGAGCCTGAAGCTTTACCGTCCCTCACCGGACGGTCTCGAGCCGAACCCGGTGGAGCTGCGCACCTGGCGAAGCCGCTTGCGTTCGCGGCGCTGGAACCCCGCACCGCTCTCCAATCCGGAGCTGGTGCCCACCAGCGCTCGAGTCGGCGTCCTGTTCTGGGTCGGCCTTGCCGCGCTGACTTTCGTGATCATCGTCGGCGGTTACGGCCTGGGGGTCTGGAAACTCACATAGCCGGCCGGTTGGCGCGCCTGCTCGGCTCCAACGGCGCGCGACCGGTCAGGTTCGGCATCGTCGGAGCTGTCACGTTCGCTCTGCAGATTGGGCTGCTCATCCTGTTCACGTCCCTGGGCCTCGGCTCGGTGATTGCCTATGCGGGCGCCCTCGCCCTGGCGGTACAGTTCAACTTCGTCGTCAGCCAGTTGCTCGTTTGGCGCGACCGCCCGACGTCGCTGACAGGCGGGCGCGTGGCCCATCGCTGGGCGACGTTCCACGCGTTCATCGCCGTGTCGCTGATCGTGAACTTCGCGGCATTCGTCTTGGCGCAGCCGTACATGCCCGACGTCGTCGCCGCCATTGCAGCCCTCGCCGCGTCGACCATCATCAAGTTTCTGTCGCTCGACAGGCTGGTCTTTCGGCCGTCACAAGATCTCTAGGCCTTCTCGAACACGAAGAGATTGTTCAAGCCGAGCTGGAACTTCTGTCGCCTGACCAACCGGTAGCGCGGCGGAGCAAATACGTGAGGAGTTCCTTCGGGTTCGAAACCGTAGTGCTCGTGGGCGCTGATGCCATCGATCAGCCGCAGCTTCAAGAGGACATGCAGGATGCCGTCGACGCGCGGTGACGGAACTGTGATCACGATCCGGCCACCCGGTTTGAGCAACGTCGCGCACGCCTCGGCGAGGCGAGACTGACCCTCTGGGGGGATGTGCTCGAGCACGGCGAGCATCGTGATCACGTCGAACGCCATGTCTTTGGGGGCGGCTTCAGGGAAGCGCCCGGGCAGGAGCTCATAGTCGGGCATTGCGATCTTCTGATCGAGGGCCGGCTCGATGCCGACGCCATGGCCGATGTACCCACGCCACTGGCGGAACATCTCGCCGTCGACGCAGCCGACGTCCAGGACCGTTGCCCCTGCGCGTACCCACGACTTGGCGCGCGCGATCCGGGCGTCGCGCAGATACCGGTCGAGCGACTTCATCCGCGCCGGTCGTTGCGCTGTGTGATCTCCATCAGGCTGGCCAGAAACGCGACCAGCCACAGCTGGACGCCCGCCGCGATACCCGTGAAGGAGAGCGTCAGGACGCGCAGGATGCGCTGGTCGCTCAACGGGCCAAAGCCAACCGCGATCCACTGCCAGACCGACCAGGCGAGACCGATGACGGCGATCACGAAAAACACCAGGCCGGCGACCAGCAGGCGCTCGGGCGTGAGCGCGCGCAGAAAAGCCGAGTAGCGCGTCGACGGCGGTAACAAGCCGCGCAGAGTCGCGTAGCGACGTGCCACGGCGGCGAACGTAATGCTCTGAATCCCGATCAATACGACCATGCAGGCGGCAACGAACGTGTGGATGCCGAGCGTGCTGGCGCCGACACGCAGGTCGCCCGGGAACAGGGCGATGATCCCGGCCGTGCCCGCTCCAAGGAGCACCATCCCGGGATAGAGGAACAGCCAGCGCGGGCTGTAGATGAGCAGGAAGCGCAGGTGACGCCACCCGTCGCGCCAGGTGCGCAGGTGGGGCGGCCGTGAGCGGCCGTCCTTGGCCAGCGTCGTCGGGACCTCGGCCAGCCGATAGCCCTCCAGGGCTGAACGGACGACCATCTCGCTGGCAAACTCCATGCCCAACGTAGAAAGGCCGAGCTCGCGAATACGGTCCGTTCTGAATCCGCGCAGGCCGCAGTGAAAGTCGCCGATTGGGATGTGGAAGAAGAGCCGGCCAAGCCAGCTGAGCACGGGATTGCCCAGGTAACGGTGCGACGCGGGCATGGCGCCGGGGGCGATGCCGCCTCGGAAACGATTGCCCATGACCAGGTCGGCACCACCGCGCAGTTGCTCGAGGAAGGGCATCAGCCGCGAGAAGTCGTACGAGTCGTCTGCATCACCCATGATCACGTAGCGGCCGCGCGCGGCCTCGATACCACCGATCAGCGCCGCCCCGTAGCCCTTCATGGGCACGTTCACGACGCGGGCGCCCTCGCGTGTCGCGATCTCGAGCGAGCCATCGGTGCTGCCGTTGTCGGCCACCACTATTTCGCCGTCAACGCCAGCCGTTTCGAGAAACTGGCGCGCCTTGCGAATGCACGTGGCCAGCGTTTCGGCCTCGTTCAGACACGGCATCAGGATCGTCAGCTCGAGGGGAGTAGCCGTGTCAACCATCAATAGCTGACCCACGTCCAGCCGAACAGCTCGGCCGGAGCGAACTTGAAGATCCACAGCACGGCCCACAGGTTGATGACGACCGCGATACCGATGAGCAGCGCGTGGTGCCACTTCACGCGGCGAACGGCGAGCACGACGAGCAGCCACAGGAAGGGCATGAAGTCGAGACCGTAGCGGTAGCCGTACTGCGCCCAGCCGGTGGCGGCAAACATCCAGTTGGCCACGACGATGGGAATGATTGCCGCCCAACAAGCGACGACGACCCGATCCCGCGCTCCGATTGCGAGCGCTATCGCTGCGGCAACCAGGAGCCAGAACGGCGCCAGGTGAAGGCCGAGCGGCAAGCTCGTCGGTGTGACCTCCGCCCAGTCGAGGCCGATCCAGACCGCGCTCGCGATCAGCAGGCCGCAAACAATCGCCACAGACAAGCCCAGCACGAGAGCGGTCCGGCCGAACCGGCGCAGGTGGACGAAGAGGCCGTAGAAGAGCGGCGGCGAGGTGGCCCACATCGCCATGCCGGCCCACGACGGCCATACGTACGCACCAGTGCTGGCGATGATCGGCATCTGCTCCCAGAAAACCTGCACGTGTCGAGCCATGTAGCGCGGATCGAAGATCCCATACACGTAGGTGTCGCGCGAGCTGATCTGGTAAAGCTGCTCTGTGTAGCTATAGCCCGATTCGAACGGGTTGCCAAAGCGCAGCGCGTTGATGGCCATCGTCAGCAGGATGAACGGCGCCACACCTGCGGCCAGCGCCACCAGCGGCCGGAGCCTCAGCCGGCGCCACAGTCTCATACCGGGTTCGGCCGTCAGCCATGCGTCCGAGAACGCCACGAGCGGAAAGAAACCGGCCAGGATCTCAGTCGGCCGGCACATGAAGGCTGCGCCGACGAGCGCCCCAGCGAGCAGCGGCCGGCGCGCGACGACCGTCGCGTATATGGCTCCGAAGGTGAAGAACACCGCTGTCGTGTGCGCGAAATGCCACACGCTGCCATCGGCGGCGCTGTAGAAGAACTGGGTCCCGAAGAGGGCCAGGACCGTCAGCGCAAGCTGCGTGGGCCGGTCCTTGCTGAAGCGCCTGGCGATGCCGAACACGATCGGCGCCGTAAGCCCGCCAATGAACGCGGAAACCAGCGTCTGGTTGACCGACAACCCGAAAAAGAACGCCAGCGGTACTTCCAGTAAGGCGGGTCCGAGCGAGTGCTGCATGTAGTGCTTGCAGTCGGCGCTGTAGTGTGGGTTCTCGATCTCCCTGGCGGCCTGCTCACCGCGCGGGTCGTCAACCGGGAGACAGAAGCCCTTCCCGTCGTACAGCACCCGCTCGAGGATGCCCAGGTTGTTGCTGTACTCCTCAGTCAGGTCGAGATGGCCGTGGACGATGTTGTTGGCCTGCGAAAGCTGGAAGTCGAAGGCGCTGCGCAGGGGCCCGGAGAGCCAGTACACGAGAAAGGTCGCCAGGAACAGCACGACGCTGAGCCGCACCACTCGGCGCTGTTCCTCGCTGAGCGCGCGGCTGCCGGGCTGGATCGGGTCCTGACCCGGAATTTGGACTGCGGACGCGGCGGCCGCGCCGCCAGTCCCCTCGACGGGTTCAGCCATTCAGCGCGTGAGTGTTGCACAGGGCGGAGTGCGATGGAGGGCCGCCAGGGGACCCCCGCCTATACTTTTCGTGCTGTGAAGAATTTCATTTCCCGTCTCGTCGACTCGAACGACCGTGCTGTCAAGAAGCTGCAGCCGATCGTGGACAAGGTCAATTTGCTCGAACCGGAGTTCGAGGCGCTCACCGACGACCAGATCCGCGAACGGATGGTTGCGCTCCGGGCGGAGATACGCGAAGACGGCGCGCCGTCCGAAGCCTCGGCCGAGGAGGTCGAGCACGCGAGCTCCGAAAGGCGTCGCGAGCTGCGTCGCGCACGCGAGAAGGACGACCTGAGGCATCTTCAGGACGTCCTCGACGACGCCCTGGCGGAGGTCTTTGCGGCCGCGCGCGAGGTCAGCCGCCGAAAGCTCGGTATGCGCCACTTCGATGTGCAGCTGCTCGGCGGGATCGTCCTCCATCAGGGCAAGATCGCCGAGATGAAGACGGGCGAGGGCAAGACCCTCGTCGCGCCACTCGCCGCCGCGCTCAATGCGATGTCGGGCCGCGGCGTCCACGTCGTGACCGTTAACGACTACCTGGCCAAGCGCGACCCACAGTGGATGGGTCCCATCTTCCACGGACTGGGGCTGACGGTGGGCATCATCCAGCACGACAGTGCCTTCCTGTACGACCCCGAGCACCGCGGCACCGACGAGCGCCTCATCCACCTGCGCCCGGTCGATCGGCGCGAGGCCTACGCGGCCGACGTGACCTACGGAACGAACAACGAGTACGGCTTCGACTACCTGCGCGACAACATGGTCACTGAGCTCGACCAGCGCGTGCAGCGCCAGCGCTTTTTCGGCATCGTCGACGAGGTCGACAACATCCTCATCGACGAGGCGCGGACACCGCTGATCATCAGCGGCCAGGCCGCGGAATCCGAGGATCTCTACTACCAGTTCGCTCGACTGGTCCCGCGCCTGTCACCTCGTCCCGATGGCGACGAGGAGGGAGGCGACTACTTCATCGACCTGAAGGAGCATGCCGTCTCGCCGACCGAGGAAGGCATCACGAAGATCGAGCGGCTGCTCAAGGTGGACAACCTTTTCGACGCCGATCCGCGCCTCGCCCGCCACTTCGAGCAGGCGCTCAAGGCTCACGCGCTCTACAAGCGCGACCGGGACTACATCGTCAAGGAAGGCGAGATCATCATCGTCGACGAGTTCACCGGGCGGCAGATGCCCGGTCGCCGATGGTCGGAGGGTCTCCACCAGGCGATCGAG
>CAZXLP010000097.1:0-5663 GCA_964642085.1 uncultured Anaerolineaceae bacterium | reverse complement strand
GCGGCGGCAAGATCCCGATCATGCCCAACTACCTGATCAGCTATTCCGACCACAAGGTGGTGCTACGCAATTACGAGGGCTACATCACCACGTACGAAGAGCCGCTCGAATACGAGCAGCACGACAAGGCCAACTGCAAGGCGTGCCAGTCGGCGCGACTGGAGCCGGGCCAGTCCGGCGTATACGGCCTGCTCCAGGGCGAGCGGATGTGGATCGAGCCGACCAACTTCGCCGAGGTCCACGCGCGGGGCAACCTCGAGCCGCATCGCCTCCAGCAGTCCGACAAGTGGACGCCCTACGGTGTCGGCGCGATCGAGGGAACGGCTCGCGCCGCGCTCCCCATGCTGCCGCCCGCGGCTACGAACGGGAAACCGCACGCTCCCGGCGAGGAGCCGCGCCCGCGCGACGGCGAGCCCACGGGCTCGGCGCACGGAGAGCTTCTCTAGAGAGAGCAGTCGAAGGTACCGGGGGCCAGAAAAGGTGGGCGCCGGTATGCTTCACGGGCGACCTGATGGGCGGCCAGTTTCTACGGGGGACCTCCATGGATTCGATGAATCGACGCGTCTTCGCCTTGCTTGGCGCCCTGGTCGTGCTGGCGCTGGCGGCCCCGGCGGCCGTAGCCTCGCCAAGTTTCCAGGTCGATGAGCTGGGCCTGGCTGCGGGGCTCGCACGGGCCAAATCTGCGCAGTCGGCAGGCATCGCACCCGCCCCATGTGACGACCCCGCGCACAAGGAGCTCGGCGGGAGGTGGCTGAACGGCTCGTATTCGTGGGCCTTCAATGCCTCCTCAACCCCCTCGTACCTGGGACGGGCAGCCGTGCGCGACGTGCTCAAGAAGTCGTTTTCGAACATCACGAGCGCGCGCAACGACTGCGGCCTGCCCGACAACGTTTCGGCCACCCACACGTACCTCAGTGCGACCGCCATCCGGGCCCGGTGCAACCGTCGCGACTTCCAGAATGTCATCGGGTTTCACCGGCTTGAATTCGGCGTCCTGGCGGTGACGTGCTACTGGATCGCCAATAACCGCATCGTCGAGGCTGATATCCAGATCAACTCCCGCGAAAGGTGGTCGCTCTCGCTGTCCGACTGCGTCGACGAGTTGATGCTCGAAGCAACCATGACCCACGAGGCCGGGCACGTCTTCGGTCTCGACCATGTCGCCGAGCGCAGGCACGGGCGGCTTACGATGAGCCCGTTCCTCAATGGGCCGTGCCAGGTGAGTGAGGCAACGCTCGGACTGGGCGACGTCCTCGGCCTGGAGGCCCTCTACTGACCTCGACAGATCGCCCGGCCACGTTCCATCGAGAGACTCTCGTTCTTCTCGATCATCGCCGCGAGGTCGACATCGAGACTGTTCGGCTCGACGGGAGACGTCTGCGGATGCGCATCTGGGTAGTTGTCGGCGGTGACCAGATTTATGTCAGATCAGTGCGTGGGGACCGCGGCCACTGGTACCAGTCGGCCAGCGAAAGCCCTGACGAGGTTGCGTTACGCGTAGCGGGCAAAGTGATTCCAGTGCGCGCGGTGCACGCCGCGGACGAAGAATCGATCAAGATCGCCAGCGCCGGTTTCGAATCGAAGTACGCCGGGGATCCAGCCGTCCGGTCCATGGTTCGACCAAACACCCTCGAAACCACGCTGCGTCTAGAGCCGCGCTGAAACGCCGCCTGTGACCCTTCCCCTGCGCGACGTACCAGGCTTACCCGATCCCGAAATCCGGCCGCCGACGTTCGCTGAAGCCGGCGATCCCTTCGCCGCGCTCAGGGTTGCCCACCTGGTCGCACGGATCCCGCGCGGCGAGGCCGTTCGCCTACGCGATCTGGTCGATCGTTTGAACGGCGATTACCTGGACTGGTCCTTTTCGCGCCCGGTCGTGGCGGCGGTTGTCGTCCAGCTCCAATCGAACTGGACGGCCGACTTCCGAACGCAGCAGGGTTTCGAGCTGGCCGATGGACCTGCTGGCGACGAACTGACCATCGAGGACAGTGCGCGGGTCGAGCCGTGGCTGGTCCGCCAGGTCGAGCGCCTCGCGGCAGAAAGTCAGGAGCGTCTGCGGGCATTCGCCCGAGACGAGGGTGCTGTCCCCTAGCAAGGGAGGCGCGAGGCACTCGCCCTAGGCGGGAGGCTTGCGACGACCGCGCTGCGGCGGCCAAGGGCCGAGCGCGGAGGGTTTTCTAGGCCAGCCCGAGCGCCTCATAGGTTCCGTGGATGGCCTCCACCTCGGGGCCGCGATCGGGTGCCCACTGGTTGGTGAAGAAGACGATCACCAGGCCGGCTTCGGGGTCGATCCACAGACGAGTCCCGGTCGCACCACCGTGAGACACGACGCCCACAGACCCTGGGATCTCGCGCATCAACGTCGGCTTGCCCCAGGAGAGGCCGAAATGGACTGGTCGCTCGTCGCCATCGAACACGCCCGGCAGGCCGCGGAGGTGGTCCTCCATCATCAGCTCGATCAAGGCCGGTGATAGCGGAATATCGCGGTCGCCGTGACGCCGCGGGTACAGGGTGGCGGCGCCGAAGCGCAACAGGTCGTCGAGTGTTCCGAACAATCCGCCGCCTGGCAGCGCGGCTCCAGCCAGATAGCGCAGGACAATGAAGCGGGTCAGCCGGTTGTTCACGCCGACGCCATGGACGGCGGCGATCGGCCTGCGTGAAGCGCGCGGATCGAACGTGGTCTGCATACCGAGCGGCTCGAATATCCGCTCGCGCAGGTAGTCGGTATAGCGCAGCCCAGCCAACCGTTCGACCAGTTGGGCCAGCACGTAGAACGACGTCGTGCAGTACTCGTAACGCGTGCCGGGCTTGAAGCGCAGCGGCGCTTCAAGAGCCATCTGCGTCATCCGCGCGGCTGAGGGACGACTCCGGCGAATCACGTCCGGCGCGATGTCGGGCACTCCCGAGGTATGCGTCAGCAGATGCCACGGCGTCACGTCGGATTTGTCCGGATGTGAGGCGAATTCCCGGATGTGCCTGGCAACCGGGTCGTCGAGAGCGATGAGGCCATCGCCGACGAGCTGCATGAAGGCAGTCGCGAAGATCGGCTTCGTAACCGAGGCGAGGAAGAAAAGGCTGTCACCGCTGAGCCCACGCGGGTCGGCGGAGAAGGTTTCGCTTCTGATCTCGCCCTGGGCGTCGCCGATGGCGAGGGCGGCTGCCGGCAGAGCACCGGATCGAACCCGTTCGCGCAGGCGGTTGAACACGTCGTCGAGCCTGCGCGGCTCACGCCGAAGGCCGGCCGTCCTGGGCGAGCCGTCTGCTGAGATGGTCTGGGCAATGGCTGCCATCGGCCTGACCATAATCGTCAACCGGATGAAACGCTCTCAACTGATAGCCGACACCCGCCGCCTGGTCGCCGAAGGCGAGCGACTCCAACGCTCTCCGAGTATCGCGGGACTGCGCGTATGGCTGAAGCTCTCCGACGACCTCTTGAGCCGGGCGTGGGGGCAGATGGATCGCTACCACCTTGCCTGGCTGATGGTTGGGCGCAGCGGTGCTGTTCGCGGTCGCAGGATGACCGCCGACGAGGAGCAGGCCTACGTGCTCGACGTCGCGGCGCAGAAGACGGCCGCGCTCCGGATGAGCCTCAAGGCGGTCGAGGACCAGAACATGCCCTTCCTGGGCGAAGACCCGGAGAGCGGCGCCTAGATCCGGCGGATCTCGTCGAGCGGCACGACGAACACCGTCGCGCCGCCGTGGGTCACCTCGGTAGGCAGCCAGTTCGCGTCGATGCCGCCCAGCGGCTCGGCGGGCACGTTCTCGGTCCTGGAGCTGCAGTTCTCCTCGATCAGGCGCATGGCGGCGGGGACCTGGTCGTCCTCGACCCCGATGTAGAGCATCGTGTTGCGTGCCTGGAGAAAGCCGCCGCGCGAGAGGACCTCGGTGACGCGCAGCTCGGCGCCGCGCAGTGCCTCCACCAGTTGGCCGGCGTCCTGCGCGTGGACTATCGCGATCAGTAGCTTTGCCACGTTCGAATCATCGCGCCCCGCGCCAGGCCATGAAAGCCAACGCTGAAAGCGCAGCCGCGTGGCTGATCCCGGCTGCCTGGTAGAGGCCGCCGAAGTACTCCGCCAATCCATCTACGCTCACGCGCTCCAGGAGACCGGTACCGGCCTGCTGGTAGAACACCTGGCCGAACAGATAGGCGACGGCAACGGCGAAAAACCACGCACCGATCGCGAGCACGCCGGCCATCAGCTGGACGCGCCGGGATGGTGGGTGCGAACGGCCCCTCCACGCCCCCTTACCCGTAGCGGCGCCGATGAACATGCCGCCGATGAATCCGACGGCGATCAAGCCCCATGTCAGCCCAATCGGGTCGACCAGGACTCCGTAGACAACCGCCACTGCGACCGATGCCAGGAGGCCCAGGTCGAAGGCATGCAACAGCTGCGGGCGATCGCTGAAGTCGGAGGCTTCCACTTCTGGCCGGTCCTTCACAGCCGATAGACTAGGCCGCGGACATGGCCCACCCCACCCTTGGCCTCCCGCCGCACGATGTGACTGCCGGCCTGCCGGAGGCGGCCGCACGTCTGCGCGCGAGCCGGGGACGGATTGCCCGACTGGGTTTGCAGGCAACATTGCGTGACTCGGAAGGATTCGCCGAACGCTACGACGAGACAGCGCTGCGGCTGTTCCTGCGTGATTTCGAGCGCCACGTCGAGCAGCTGGCCCGGGCCCTCGAAACAGGTGAGGACTACTACGTCGCGAGCTACGGCGAATGGCTTGTGCCCATTTACCGCCGTCGCCGCGTGCCGATGGCCGATTTCATGGCCATGCTGGCCGGGCTCCACATTGCGTCGGCGACGGTCATGACTCCGGACGAGAGGAAGGTCGCCGATGAGCTCTTCCAGCGTTGGACGGCGACCCTGAAGGCCCACCAGCGCCTGCCGGGCGATCACAAGGGCAACTCTCTGATCCGCTTCTTCTGGAAGGGCGCCGGTATCGGCGACGATAAGTGGGTCTGATTCGATGACTATCAAATGGGTCAAGGTCGACCCGCTGGTGATGAACGGCGAGCCATTCTGCTTCGCGACGCGCTTGACGGTGCGCAACCTGCTCGAGATGCGCTCGAATGGCTTGACGCCGGCCGCGATCCTGGCCGACAACCCCGAGCTTCGGCAGGTCGGCATCGCCGAGGCGTTCCTGTACGCCTCGGAGAATCGCGTCCGCTACGACACGTTCTTCGAGTCGGACGGCTCGCTCCGCGGTCCTGGTTTCTCGGCAGAGGATGCGTCCGGGCTGCCCGAGCATCTGCGCTCGCTGCCCGGGGTCGTGACCGGCTGACGTTGGCAGGTGGGGCCGCGGCGCTGTGCAGGCGGTCGGCGCTATCATGGCCGCGGAGATATCCGACATGACCGATCAGATTTCCACCGACACACCCACTGTGCCTGACGTCGCGCCCGCTCCGGCGGCCAGCGACGGGAACACGGCTGCCGCCACCACCGCGACGATCGACCCGCAGGCTCGTGCGACCGAGCTGGCGATCCTCGATGCGCTGCGGGCCGTGGTGGATCCCGAGATCGGGATGAACGTCGTCGAGCTCGCGCTCATCAGGCAGATCATCCTGGGCAAGGACCAGACCGAGATCAAGATGATCCTGACCACGCCGTTCTGCCCGTACGCCGGCTCGATGATCGCGCAGGTCAAGGAGCAGGTTG
>CAZXLP010000096.1:0-5691 GCA_964642085.1 uncultured Anaerolineaceae bacterium | reverse complement strand
CTGCTCCTCGTCGACGACGACCAGGCCCAGGTTGCGGAACGCTATGTCCTTCGAGAGGAGCCGGTGGGTCCCGATGATCAGGTCGACCGACCCAGCCGCCAGTCCGGCCACGATCTCGTGCTGCTGCTCCACCGACACGAACCGGCTGAGCATCCTGACCGTGAACGGGTACGCCGCGAAGCGCTGGCGGAACGTCTCGAGATGCTGCGCGGCGAGGACGGTCGTCGGCACCAGCACGGCGACCTGCATGCCGTCGGCGATCGCCTTGAACGCGGCGCGTAACGCGACCTCTGTTTTCCCGTAGCCGACGTCGCCGACCACCAGCCTGTCCATCGGCCGCCCGCGCTCGAGATCGGCCTTGACCTCCGCCGTCGCCCGCAGCTGGTCGACTGTTTCCTCGTATGGGAAGGCGGCTTCCATCTCCTGCTGCCAGGGCGAATCGGGGCTGATCGGCCGGCCCTGCGCGCGCTCCCGCGACGTGTACAGCTCGAGCAGGTCCTTGGCCAGGTCGGTGACGGCCTTCCGGACGCGGGTCTTCGTGCGCTGCCACTCCCCACCGCCGAGCCGCGACAGGTGAGGGTTCTCACCGCCGGCGTAGCGCGAGACGCGCTGGATCTGCTCGACGGGGACCCAGATTCGTCCGCCTTCAGCGAACTGGAGCTCGAGGAAGTCGCGCTCCTCGGCGCCGTCGCCACCGGCGTCGCGGCGCGCCATTCCTGCGTAGCGCGAGATCCCGTGGTCGATGTGCACGACGAGGTCTCCCGGCTGGAGGCGCTCGAGGAGGTCCTTGGGGACGACTCGGCGCAGGACCCGCGGCCGGCGGACGCGAACCGTTCCGAAGAGCTCCCGGTCCGTGACCAGCACGATGTTCTCCGGACCACCGGCGAAGCCCGAGTTGAGGCTGCGCTCGATCAGTGCAAGTCCGCCGGGCGGCGGCGCCTCCTTCAGGGTTGCCGTTGGCGCGGCGATGATGTCGGCCTCGCCCAGGATCTCCGACAGTCGAGCCGATTGGTCTGACGCCAACACCACCCGCAGGCCCTCACGGCGCCAGCGCTTGACAGTCTCGGCAAGATCCCCGATCGGTGCGGGCGGCAGGACGGGCTCGTGCCAGCCGAATGGATTGCCGCCTGGAGGCGCCCCGTCCGCCTCGCTCTCCCAGGTGAGCTCCAGTGTCCGCGCAGCGCTCAGCCGGCTCTTCCAGTCACGCCTTGCGATGTACGCCGTGGGCCACGCCTTGGGCAGTGTGCCTCCTCGTTCAAGCTCGGATCGCCGTTCGTCGGCCTGGCTCCACAGGAAATCGGCCGAGGCGGCGACGTCACCGGGCTCGTCGATGAGCCAGATCTCGTCGCCGATGTGATCGAGGCCGGTGGATGGTGCAAGGTGGCCGGCCCAGATCTCCGCCGCGTTCGCCAGCTGACCCTGCTCGAGACGAACCAGGTCGGTCGATAGATCCTGGGGCAGCCGATTGGCGGCGGTGCCGAGAGCTTGCCGGAGGCGTGCTGCGCCTGTTTCGCCGAGCAGGAATTCGCTTGCCGGCAAGAGCTCGATCTCCTCGACCGGCCGGACGCCACGCTGCGTGGCCGGGTCGAATGCGCGCAGCGACTCGATCGTGTCGCCGAACCATTCGATGCGAACCGGCAGTGGCTGGCCGGCCGGGAACACGTCGACGATCCCGCCGCGCCGAGCGAACTCGCCGCGACCGGCTACCTCGGGCAATGCCTCGTATCCGAGGTCGATCAGCTCGCGCAGGACGCGCTCCTGCGACATGCGCTGCCCGGTCCTGAGCGACAGCGGGTGTCGAGGGATGTCCTCCGGGGCCAGCGTGTGCTGGAAGAGCGCCTGCACGCTTGCGATCAGGACCTTCGGTCGGCCGGAGCGCCAGTTCGCCAGTGCAGCAACCCGCGCCGCGCTCTCGTCGCGGATCAGCTCGGAACGCTCGTACGCCAGGGAGGTGCGCGGCTCGAGTGTGACCACCGACTCCGGGCCGCCCAGCCACGAGGCCAGCTCCTCGGCCACGCGATCGGCGATCTCCGCGTCGCGCGCGACCCACACGAGGCGCTCGCCGCTTGCGCGCACGAGCGCGGCAGCCAGGAACGATTTGGCGCCGTGGGGCATGGCCGCGTACGTCACGTGGCGCAGGTCCTGGCCGACGCGGCCCTCGCGGACGGTTCGGAACCGGTCTACGAGCGCCTCGATCTCGGCGGACTGGGCGAGGAGGCCGGATAGTGCGGACAGGTCGGGCAGGCGCGACCGGCCGGCGGGCGCGGAGGCGGACTGATGTAACTCTTCGGCCTCGGCCGCTATGCGCCGGTCGCGCGTGCTGCGGCCGCGGATGCGGACGGACGTCTCAGGCATCTATCACCGCTCCCGGTTCGCGCGCGGCAGGAGCCGTCGCCAGCCGGTCGACGTTCTGACGATGCTCGGCTCGTCGGGATCGGCCGTCCCTGCCTTCGCCGGGCGCGACTTTGCGTCTGTGACGCTGGACGGCGCGGTGGGCGGCTCGCCCTCCTCGAGGGTGGCAGACCATGAGTTCCACTTGTTGGCCGCGCGCGACGGCCCGAGGCGTGCCCAGTCCTCGACCGCATCCGCGGCGGCATCGACTGCCTCGTCGAGGACTCGTTTCTCGGCCGAGGTGAAGCGGCTCAGCACGTGGTCGATCGCCTCACGCGAAGGCTGGCCGATGCCGACCCGTAACCGGGCAAACTCGGGGTTGCCCAGCTCGCCGATGATCGAACGCAGGCCGTTGTGGGTGCCGGCGCTGCCGCGCTCGCGGAGGCGGATCCGGCCCAGCGGGAGATCGAAGTCATCGACGACCACGAGAAGGTCCTCGAGCGGCGCCCGCTGGCGCGCGAGCACTTTGCGCACGGCCACGCCCGACAGGTTCATATACGTTGTTGGTTTGACGAGCATCAAATCCAGGCCGTTGAAGCGGCCGTGGACGGTGGCCGCGGCATCGCGTGCCCGGGCATGGCCGGTCCAGCCGGCGCGCTCGGCCAACCGGTCGAGCACCATCCAGCCAACGTTGTGGCGCGTCTCTTCGTATTGACGGCCGGGGTTCCCGAGGCCGACAACGATCTTCATCTCACCCATGGCTAGCGATCGGCAGGCACGCCGACGGGCCGGTCATCCGATGGACCGGCCAGCAGGTGAGATGCTACCGCTCGTGCCGCATCGAGCGTTGGGCGCGTGTCTGCTCCTCTTCGTCTCGGCCCTGGCGGGCTGCGCTGCGCCGCAGGTGGAAGACACGGCCCCTCCAACGGAGCAAGGACCGTTGGCCCTCGCGATCGGAGAGAACGGTGACCTGGCGCTCACAACTGGAACGCTCGAGATCACCGGCACGTGCGTCTTTCTTCTGAACATACGCGAGGGCACACGGACCCTGGTCGTGTGGCCCGCCGCCCGCACCAGCTGGGATCCGCTGACTCGGACGATCATTTTTCGGAGCCGGAATGAACAAGTTCACCGACTCGCGTCGGGCCAGCGGGTCTCCCTCGGCGGCAGTGGAGGCGGCGCCGATGGTGGCGAGCCGGCAGCCCAAGGCCTCGGCCGCCTGGTTTGGCAGGTCGCGCCGCTCCCAGAATGTGTCCAACCCGACTACTGGGTGGTCGGCGACGTCGTTAACGGAGCCTGAGGGGCACGTATGACGCAGGTAAGCCTTTAGCGACGCGCGTCGCGGACGGAGCCCGTGGTCGTCTCTTGTCCGAAGGGCGGCTGGACGACGCACTGGATCGACCGGTCGCCGACCCGCCATCCCTGCGGCGTCGGGTAGAGCGAGGTCAGAAAAAGGGTCGATCTCTCGATGGGCAACCCGACATACGCCGCGAATCGAACACTGCATTCGCGTTCGCCGAAGCTACCTAGCTCATTGACGCCCGGGTAGGCGGATCCGACATCAGCCGGGTAGTCGAACGCCGCGATCAGCTCGCTGTCGTGCGGCCGGCTGCAGTCGACGACGTCGACGACGAACACGTAGCTCTCTGAAGTAGCGCCCGGGCGAACACCGCCGTTGAAGCATTGGCCCACCTCGAGGTCGAGAACGGGCGTGCCAATGAAGTTCCCGAGCGATGCCCCAAGCCATACGGCGCACGCGATCGGCACGACGAGCAGAACGACGGCCGCGACAGCGACAACGGCGGCGATGCGCCGGGTGCTCAGTCTGGGAGGCGGCGCCCATCCTTCGCCCCACCGCGCGAGGGCCGGGTCCACCGGCGCGGGCGGCAAGCCCTGCCACTGCGGCTGCTCGGGCCCGCGCCAAGGCGGCGGAGGTGGTTGGTCGCTCATTCTGGCGCTTTGGCCGGCAACATCTCTCCCGCGCGGACGTCGACCACCAGCCGGTTTGCGGGCGGCGGGTAAGGGCAATCGTACGCGGGGCTGAACGCGCATGACGGGTTGTAGGCCAGGTTGAAGTCGAGCTCGAACTCCTCGTCGCCCTGGTCGTAAGGAACTTCCACGTAGCGACCGGCGCCGTAGGTCTCCCTACCTGACGTTCCGTCGCGGAAAGGCACGAATATGACCTCGTAGCCCTGCGCATCGTGGGTCAGAAAACCGGTCAGCCGATACTCGCTCGCCTCGAACAGGAACACGATCTGGCCGGCGACGACCATCTGTCGCAACTGCCCGGTCGACGTCGCGAGCGTGACCGTATTTCCCGCTCCTGCGGTCTCTCCATCGAGCGTGCACAACAGTCGCCACTCGGGCGCGGGCGGAAAGTAGCGCGGGCCGTCAAAACCTGGCGGCGGGCCGTGGCCCTTCCAATCGAACTGATGCTCGTAGAAGTGTTTCGCGGAACGCCGCATCGCTTCGAGCTCGGCCTGCCAGTCGAAGGTGTGGACGTGCTCGTGTTCGTCGTGCGTCATGAGCGCCCCATGATCGTCCTTTCGAGCGCGCGCATGGCGTCGCGCTCCTCCGCTTCGGAATGGTCCCAGCCGCAGATGTGCAGCACACCGTGGACCACCAGGAGGCGCAACTCATCGGCAGACGACCACGTGACGTCTCCGGTCTGCCCTCCCCGCCCCTGGTCGGCCTGGGCGACCGCGCGCTCGACCGAGATCACGACGTCGCCGAGGTGCTGACGGAACCGCGTGGGCGACTGGTAGGAGGGTTCGATCGGGCGGCCAGACGACGCGTCGGATGACTTCCCCGCGTGCGTCGGGAATGCGGATGGGGGAAGGAGGGGGAAGGACAGCACATCGGTCGGAACATCTTCGCCCATGTGCTCGGCGTTCAGACGGCGCAGCTGGCGGTCATCGGACAGGATGAGCGCAAGGCTCGCGGGCGACGGAGCCCCGGCTACGGCCAGGGCGTCGGCGGCAGTCCGTGCAAGCGCGATGGTCGGAAGCAGCGGCGGCACGGCCGGCGAGCGAGAGACATCGATCCGCCAGGGCCGCAGGTATACGGCCCTTGCGGTCGGTTCGGCGCGCTTAGGCCGAACCACCGGCCGCGCGACGCGACTCGATCTCGACGATCTTGTTCTGCGGGTACGCGATCCGCCGGTGGTACATCCCGAGCAGCTGGGCCACGAATGCCTCGCGGATCTGGTCCAGGTCGCGCAGGGTCAGGTCGCACTCGTCGAACTGGCCGTCCTCGAGACGCTCGCGGATGATCCGCGAGACCATCGCCCGGATGGCCGGCTCGTCGGGCGTGCCGAGCGATCGGACTGAAGCCTCGACACTGTCGGCCAGCATCAGGATC
>CAZXLP010000095.1:0-5720 GCA_964642085.1 uncultured Anaerolineaceae bacterium | reverse complement strand
CGAGCTGCACCTCGGCACCGCCGCGCACCACCGCCAGCGCGTCGCCGCGCTCTACATGGAGCGCCGCTGAACGCGATCTAGCCGATGCTGATGGGAAGCTTGCGGGGGCCGCGGACCTGGCCGCCTGCCCACGTGACGGCGTCGGGGTCGGCGAGGTGGAACGTCGGGAACGCCTGCAGCCACACCTCGAGCGCGACGCGCAGCTCCATGCGGGCGAGGTGGGAGCCCGCGCATCGGTGGATGCCGAGACCGAACGCGGAGTGGCGGTTGATCTCGCGGTCGATGATGACCTTGTCGGCGTCCTCGAACTCGTCGGGATCGCGGTTGGCGGACGGAAACGAGAGCAGGATCCACTCGTCGGCCTTCATCGGGCAGCCGTTCCAGTCCATGTCCTGCTTGACCAGCCGCGCCATGGTGACCGGCGCGTAGGCGCGCAGCAGCTCCTCCATCGCCGTCGGCAGCAGCTCAGGTTCGGCGACCAACCGCTCGCGGTCCTCGGGGTGGCCGGCGAGGTGCCACAGCGACGCGCCGATGGCGCTCCACGTGGTGTCGATGCCAGCGATGAGCAGCAGCGCGACCGTTCCGCCGACGTGGCCGACGTCGATCACCTCACCGTCCATCTCGGCGGTGAGGAGATACGAGGTGAGGTCGTCCCTGGGGTGATCGATGTGGTCCTGGATCTGCTCCCGCAGGTACTCGAAGAGCAGCTGCATGCCGTCGACCCGTTGCTCCAACGGCAGCGTGACGTCCTTGAGGACGTGCTCGACGAACCCGCGGAACGTGTCGGCGTCCTCTTCGGGGAAGCCGAGCATGTTTGGCGATGACGCGGACGGGGATGTGCTGCGCGTACTCCTCCGCGGCATCGACGACGTCGCGGCCCTTCATCTTCTCGACCAGCGCCTCGCAGTAGGCGCGCGTCGAGGGCTCGATCTTGTCGATCGCCTGGGGCGCGAACGCGGGGAGCAACAGCCGGCGCGCGCCGTGGTGGAACGGAGGGTCGGAGGAGATGGGCGGGGCGATGCCGCGCGGCGCGAGGTCGGGTGGCCGGTACTCGGTGACGACGACGCTGCGGGAGGTGAACCGCTCGGTGTCGTAGGCGATGGCGGCGACGTCCTTGTGGCGCGTCGGCATCCATACGCCGCCGTAGCGGTCGGAGTGGGCGACCGGGCACGATTGGCGCAGCTCGTCCCAGATCGGGAACGGGTCGCGCGCCCACGCCTCGTCGGTGTGGTCGAAGTCGTTCGCCCAGTCCTGCACCGGCGGGTGCTCGGCCATCAGTCGCCCTCCTCGAGGATCACCGCGCGCTCGGGGCAGTTGAGGGCCGCCTTGCGGGCGTTGCTCTCCTGCTCGGGCGGCACCGAGCCGTCACCGATCTCGCGGCCGTTGCCGATGTCGTCCGGCTCGATCAGCGCCGGCGCCAGCGAGTAGCACCGGCCGTGCCCGGCGCAGCGATCCGGGTCGATGTGGATCTTCACAGAGCACGACCCTATGGGACGGGGCAGGCTGGGACGATGGGCACCATCGCAATCCTCTGCGCCATGCCGATGGAGCTGCAGGCCGTGCGCCGCAAGCTCCCGCTCCAAGAGACCGACGTCGGCGGCCGTCGCGCCTACCAGGGGCAGCTCGGCGACCACGACGTCGTCGCGATCGCCACCGGGATGGGCACCCCGCTCGCCACGGCTGCGACCGAGCGGCTGCTCGACGCGGTGGCCGTCGACCGCGTGCTGGTCGTGGGGATCACGGGGGCGGTCGAGAACGACACGCCCATCGGCACGCTCGTCATGCCCGAGGTCGTCGTCAACAGCGCGACCGGGTCGGAGCACCGGCCGGCGCCGCTCGGCGACCCGGCCTGCGCGGGGACGATGTGGACGACCGACGAGCTGCTCACCGACGCCGAGGTCCTCGCCGGCCTTCGCGCGCGCGGCGTAGTTTGCCTGGACATGGAGACCGCGGCGATCGCGGCGTCCTGCGAGCGCCGAGGCATCCCCTGGTCGGTGTTCCGCGCCATCAGTGACCGCGCGACTGACGGCACGATCGACGAGGAGGTGTTCCGGCTCAGCAACCAGGACGGAACTCCCAACCCCCGCGCAATCGCCCGCTACATCCTGAAGCACCCTGGCCGCCTGCCGAGCATGGTGCGCCTAGCAAAGGGCGCGAAGCTCGCCGCCGACACCGCCGCGGCGGCCGCGATACAGGCGGCCTCCGCCGCACCAACGGAGAGGAGCTGATCCCATGGCAGGTCTCGCGATCATCACCGAAGCGTGCATCGATGTGAAGGATCGAGCCTGCGTCGATGTCTGCCCCGTGCAATGCATCTACGAGTACGACCCGGAGAAGAACATCCTGTTCTCCGAGGTCGAGGCGGGCAGCGGAACCATCGAGAACACGCACACGCCGAACCCGGACGCGATCGCGATCTTCGGCGACAGCATCCTCTATGTGAACCTCGAGGAGTGCACGTCGTGCACAGCCTGCTATCAGCCCGACGTCTGCCCGGTGGGTGCGATCTACTCCGAGGAGCACCTTCCCGACGGATCGCCGACGAGCGCGAAGTACAACGCGAACGACCCCAACAAGGGTCACGACCACACGTTCTTCCTCGAGCACAGCCGGGCCGTGTTCGCGGACTAGGACCTCGCTCGGACGCCGGGCAGTCGCCAACTGTGCTCACCGGTGTACGATCTGTCGCGACACGACAAGACCCTCACGTGTCGGGCCGGCTTCGGCTGGCTGGGGAGCGATGCTCCGGACCCTGGTAGCGCGTCATCAGCAGCGTGCGTTGTGCCAGGAGCGTCCAATGGCTCTGATCAACCCAGCCCCCGGGCGCGATCCCGAACACGCCGTCGTTTGGCTGCTCGGCGAGCACGACCTCACGACCGTCGCCGCACTGTCGGACACGCTCGCCCGCGCGATCGCGGTCGACGACGCAGATCTGGTCGTCGACCTCAGTGAGGTGCAGCTCATGAGCGCAGCGACGGTCGGCGTGCTCGTGAGGACGCGCGAGTTCCTCACGGCGCGCTCGCGGGACCTCGTGCTCCGGTCCCCGACGGGCCTCTCCCGACTCGTGCTCGACGCGTGTGGCCTCGGCGATCTCCTTCGACCCCGTTCGAGCGCGGGCACGCGCGTGACCGGCCCCGCGGCTGCGCTCGGCACATGGGTGGAGGTGCCCGCAACCGATCGGGCCGATGGACTCCATGCCGAACGGCCGCCCAGCGACATCGCGGTTCCCCTGACGACAGTCGTCCCCGCGAGGCTGGCCGGTCCCGAGGGTTCGTAAGTGGCGGGAGAACGGCGGCTTCGGATCCTCGCGAGGCTCGTAGACACCGAATCCCCTGAGCTGGGCACGGAACGGCTGTGCGCCGTGTGCGCCGACGTCACCGGCACGACCGGCGCCGGGCTCTTGCTGATGTCCGGTGATGTTCAACGAGGCTCGGTGTGCGCCACCGACCGGGTGAGCGTCGTCATCGAGGAGCTGCAGTACGAGCTCGGGGAAGGTCCGGGCATCGACGCCTACCACCAAGACCGGCCCGTGCTCGAGCCTGACCTCGCGCACCCCACCGCGCACCGGTGGCCCGCGTTCAGCGGACCGGCGATCGAGGCGGGCGTGCGGGCCGTCTTCGGGTTCCCACTCCAGGTGGGCGCGGTCCGCCTCGGGGCGCTCTACCTGTACGGCGATCGGCCGGGACAGCTCAGCGACGAGCAGTACGCCGACGCGCTCGTCATGGCTGATGTCGCGGCGCAGGCGATCCTCCTTCTGCAAGCCAACGCGCCGCCGGGGAAGCTGGCGGTCGAGCTCGAGGCGGGCGCCGACTTCCAGTACGTCGTGCATCAGGCGTCAGGCATGGTCTCCGCGCAGCTCGAGGTCAGCGTCGGCCAAGCACTCATCCGGCTGCGGGCGCACGCCTTCGGCAACGACCGCCCCCTCCGGGAAGTGGCCCAGGACGTGGTGGCCAGAAGGCTGCGCTTCGATGCGAGCTCCGGCGAGAACGACCCGACGTCGTCAGATCGCGCCCGCTGATCTAAAATGCACCTTGTCCCTACAAGAGCCCAAGCCGGCGGGCTCCAGGCGACTGGAGACTCGATGCCAAGAGAAGCCCTGCTTGCCAGAACCCTCGTGGAGCTGGCTGACACGCTCGTGGCTGACTACGACGTGGTCGAGCTGCTGACGCTGCTCACCGACCGGTGCGTCGACGTGCTCGACGTCGGAGCAGCTGGGCTCATGCTGGTTGGGCCCGACGGCGAGCTCCGGGTCATGGCCTCGTCGAGCGAAGCGATGCGAGTGCTCGAGCTGTTCGAGCTGCAATCCCAGGAAGGCCCGTGCCTCGACTGCTATCGCAGCGGCGAGCCGGTCGTGAACCAGGACCTGGCCACGGTCAACGGCCGCTGGCCCCGGTTCGCGCCGGAGGCCCTCGCTACCGGTTTTCGCTCGGTGCACGCGCTGCCCATGAGACTGCGCGGCTCCGTCATCGGGGCCCTCAACCTGTTCCACATCAACCCTGGCGAGATGCGAGCGGCCGACGTCGAAGCCGCCCAGGCGCTGGCCGACGTCGCGACGATCGGCATCCTCCAGCACCGCGCCGCCAGCGAGGCGCAGGTCATCAACGACCAGCTCAGCAACGCGCTCAACACCCGCATCGTCATCGAGCAGGCGAAGGGGGTGGTCGCTGAGCGCGAGAACCTCGACATGGAGCAGGCGTTCTCCGCATTGCGCAACCACGCCCGCAACCACAACCTCCGGCTCGCGGATGTCGCGAACGGCATCATCTCGGGCACCCTCGACGCATCGCTGCTCGATCGCCCGCGCCCAGCCAAGCCTTCCTGACGAGCTACCTGGCCTCGTCTCGATCGCCCTCGATCGTGACGGTGATCGCGTTCTCCGGGCAGTTGCGGGCACCGAGCTCGGCCTGCCGTTCCCACCCGGCGGGCACGATCTCGCTCGGGATCACGCAGTAGCCGTCGTCATCGGCCTCGTAGACCTCGGGCGCAACCGTGTAGCAGCGGCCGTGCCCGGTGCATGCCTCGCGGTCGACGGTGATCCGCACCGGCCCGTTCTAGCCCAGCGACTGAACGTGGTCGATACTGGCGCCGTGCGCTTCGTCCTCTGCGAGACAGACGAGCTGATCAGGTCGATGATCGACGACATGGTCGTACGACACGGCCACGAGGTCGTCGGCATCGCCGACACCTCCGTCGCTGCCGCCGGGCTCGTCCAGCACGCACGGCCCGACGCCATCATCATCGACCTGTCGCTCGGCTATGCGACCGACTTCGACGTGGTGACGATCGCCGCTGATGTCGGAGCGCGTGTGATCGTCTTCAGCTACGAGGCGGACCACGCGGTGCTCGAACGCCATCCCATCAAGCCGATGGTCGTGCTCAAGCCCGACCTCGCCGCGCTCGAGCGGGCGATCGAGCAGGTGACGGCCGAGGTCGAGCCGGACCTCGCGCCGGCGGAGCGCCGCCGCGCGCCGGTTCGACCCGCGAGCGGCCCGGTCCCGACCGGGCCGAGCGACGCGCAGGCCTTCTACGAGGCGCTGAACGACGCGATCGAGGGCGATGCGCTCATGTCGATCACCACGGCCGATGGGCCGGATGCGCTCGCCGCGGATGTGGCCGCCAACCTTCGCGGCGCGGATCGCCTGCTGGTGTCGCCGACCGCGACGCAGGTCCTACTGCTGGGTGGCGGCGAAGCCGGCGCGCAGTCCTTCGTCGACCGCCTC
>CAZXLP010000094.1:0-5806 GCA_964642085.1 uncultured Anaerolineaceae bacterium | reverse complement strand
ATGCTGGCCGACGCAACGAGGGCGGCGGGCACCGCTTGACAAGATAGGAGCTCAACTTGAGCCCCGATGACGTCTGGAATCAGCCACTTCTTGCCCACCTATTCCACCGGGTGGAACAGGCGGCCAAACGGAAGCCGTTTTTGATCGCTTCTTGGCTTTTAGTTCCACGGGGTGGAACAAACGCCCGGAACAGAAGCAAATTGTCCCCGTGTAGAGGCCGGTCGCGCTGCCAAGGCCGTTTGACGCCCTGAACGGGCCACTTCTACAATCCGTTTGACCCGAACTCCTGGCGCGCCCGGATCCCGGGCCCCGCGCCGGGGGCTCTTTCCTTTAGAGGGATGGATTCCCCATGAACAACAAGCCCGCATACCTGTCCAAGGACGGCCTCGAAAAGCTCCGCGAAGAGCTCGACGAGATGGTCAACGTGCGCCGCGCAGAAGTGGCCGCCCGCATCCACGAGGCCAAGGAACACGGCGACATCACCGAGAACGCCGAGTACGAGGACGCCAAGAACGAGCAGGCGTTCGTCGAAGGTCGGATCCAGGCGCTGTCAGCGCTGATCAAGAACGCCGTGGTCATTAAAGAGACCCACTCGACCACGCACGTCCAGATCGGTTCTACCGTCCAGATTCAGTCGCAGGACGGCAAGGAGAAGTTCATGATCGTAGGGTCGGCCGAGGCCGCGCCTGCGGAAGGTCGCATCTCGAACGAGTCGCCGGTTGGGCGGGCGCTGCTGGGACGCAAGAAGGGCGACACGATCGTCGTGACCGTCCCGGCCGGGGACGCCAGCTACAAGATCCTCAGCATTTCCTGAGGTAGCGGTGAAGCCGGCCATGACGGGTCCGGCGCCGATGCAGAGCGGGCAGCCGGCACAAATCTCCAAACCGCAGCCCACGTATTGGGTCGATGAGATCGCGGCGCAGGCCAGCGGTCCACAGGTGATCAACGATTCCAAGACTCCATCGGGCACCGTCCACGTGGGCAGCCTGCGCGGCGTCGTCCTGCACGATGCAGTGCGCAGAGCCGTCGCCGAGCACGGCAACCAGGTCGAGTTCCGCTACGGAGTTGAGGACCTGGACCCGATGGACTCGCAGTCCCTGCTTACGCCCGACGCGGTGGAGCAGTACATGGGCGTCCCGCTGGCGCACGTCCCCGCACCCGACGGCAGCGCCTACCCGAACTACGCGCGCCACTTTGCGATGCTCTACCTGGAGACGTTCGCCCAACTTGGCATCCATCCCCACCTGTACTGGATGAGCGAGCAGTACGGCTCGGGAGCCATGGATCCGTACATCGCGAAGGCGCTCGATCACGCCGACGTCATCCTGGACATCTACCGCACCGTCAGCACCGTCAACCACCCCGACGGCTGGCTGCCGATCAGCGTGATCTGCGAGAACTGCGGCCGGATCGGGACGACCCAGGCGCGCGACTGGAACGGCACGGATGTTGCCTACGACTGCCGTCTCGACATGGTCGACTGGGCGAAGGGCTGCGGCTTCAGTGGCCGCGCCGCGCCATTCGGGGGTCGGGCGAAGCTCGTCTGGAACGTCGACTGGGCTGCTCGGTGGGGTCTGACCGGTGCCACGATCGAGGGCTGCGGCAAGGACCTTGCCACCGCCGGCGGCTCACGCGACAGGGCCGACGCCATCAGCCGCAGGGTCTTCGAGCGCGAACCACCGCTCAACATCCCGTACGAGTTCCTGAACATCGGCGGCCGCAAGATGAGCACCAGCCGAGGGGAAGGGGCAGCCGCGCACGAGATCGCCGCGTTGCTCCCGCCGACGCTGCTTCGGTTCCTCTTTCTGCGCTACCGGCCCAACCACGCCATCAATTTCGACCCGTCGGGCGACACGATCCCGCGTCTGTTCGACGAGTTCGACCGAATAGCGGACGCCGTCGCCGGCAACCCACGGCGGGGCGAGCTACCGCCCGATCCCGAGCGGATATTTGCCCTGAGCCTTGCGGATCCGACAGCCGACCCGGGCGCCGAAGCCAGGCGCTTCCGGCCACCGTTCGCGCATTTGGCCCTGCTGCTCCAGGTGCCCGGCCCCGACATCATGCAGCGGCTTGCCGAGGAGAAGGGCGCGCCGCTTGATGACGCCGAACGGAAGGTCGCGCTGGAGCGCATTGCTGCCGCCCGCGCCTGGCTCGAGAACTTCGCGCCGGCGGAGGCGCGGCTGGAGATCCACTACGACCACCTTCCCGAAAACGCGGCTGACCTCAGTGAAGCTCAGCGCAATTACCTGGCCGCCCTCGCCGACGCGGCAGAGAACCAGGACCCGGCTGGCGGCGAGGCCTGGCAGGCCCTCATTTTCGAGACCTCGAAGCAGTTGGACCTTCGCGCCTCCGAGGCGTTCAGCGCCATCTATCGGGCCTTCCTTGGTCGGTCGAACGGTCCTCGCGCCGGCTGGCTGCTGGCGTCGCTTGATCGGGCTTTCGTCATCCGTCGGCTGCGGGAGGCTGGTGCGTGAGCGTGGGCATGCTGCGGCTGCGCGATGACGCCGACACGATCCGGAAGGGCGCGCGCGACAAGGGCGAAGACCCAGCCCTGGTCGACGCTGCGCTCGAGCTGGACGTCGAACGCCGCCGGCTCGGAGGGGAGGTCGACGCGTTGCGCGCCGAGCGGAAGCAGATCAGCGGCCAGGTGGCGACCGCGATGAAGCAGGGCAGCGCCGATGCCGAAGGCCTTCGCGCGCGATCGACCGAGATCGGCAGCAAGATCGACAAGGGCGACGATCGCCTGCGCGAGATCGAAGCCAGCCTGGACGGCCTCCTTCTGAGGATCCCGAATCCCGCAGATGCAGACGTGCCGGTCGGCACTCCCGACGCGACCATGACCGTCCGGGAATGGGGGGAGCCACTCGCTCACGACGCAGGCGGCTGGGAGCGTAAGCCGCACTGGGAGATCGCCGAGCGTCTCGGACTGATCGACCTGCCTGCCGGCGCCAAGGTGACGGGCACGGGCTTCCCCATCTATCGCGGCGCCGGCTCGCGCCTCCAGCGCACGCTCATCAACTTGTTCCTCGACATTCATACGGCCGAGCACGGCATGACCGAAATCTGGCCACCGGCGCTGGTCAACGCCGACTCGGCGCGCGGCACGGGCCAGATCCCGGACAAGGAAGAGCAGATGTACGTCGTCACGCGCGACGACCTGTATCTCAACCCCACCGCCGAAGTAGCGGTGACCAACATCCACCGCGACGAGATCATCGAGGCGGCTCGGCTGCCCATCCGCTATGTCGCCTACTCACCCTCGTTCCGACGCGAGGCTGGCGCCGCCGGCCGCCAGACACGCGGGATCACGCGCGTCCACCAGTTCGACAAGGTCGAGATGGTTGCCTTCGAAAAGCCTTCCGATTCGGCCGACTCACTGGAATGGCTGACGCAGCGCGCAGAGGTGGTCCTGCAGCGGCTGGGCCTGGCCTATCGGGTCCGTCTTCTGTCAACAGGGGACATGGGCTTCACCCAGGCCAAGACCTATGACCTCGAGGTCTGGGCGCCGGGCGCGCAGGAGTGGCTCGAGGTGTCGTCGGTGTCGAACTTCCGCGACTTCCAGGCCCGGCGAATGAACATCCGCTGGCGGCCCGAGCCGGGCGCGAAGCCCGAGATCCTGCACACGCTGAACGGCTCCGGACTGGCCCTGCCGCGAACGTTCGCGGCGCTGCTCGAGAACTATCAGCAGCCGGATGGCTCGGTCGCGCTGCCCGAGCCGCTCGCGTCGAAGGTCGGCCCGCTCAGCTAGGGGGCGCAGAATTGCGCAGCAGCGGGAGCAGCCCGTGCCCATACTCACCTCAGCAAGCGCCTGACAAGGCGGGCTTACAGTAGGAGAAGGCTCATCCCATGGATACTCAAACCATCATCATCGTCGTCGTGATCGTCCTCGTCGTGCTCTTTGTTCTGGGCTACTTCGGGCGTGGCAGACTTCGCTAGCACCCGGCTCGGCTGGACCGAAGGACGCGAGCCAGCCACACAACGACCCATGCGGTCGCCAGTGGCACGACTACTCGGGGTGAACGCAGCTCGGGCCGATCAAGCTGCTCGGGCGCCGCGGCCGCGACCAATGCCGCGACGAAGAGCGGCGGGCCAAAGGGGTGGAAGCGGACTGAGTCGGCCAATCTGCCGCGCGCCAATGCATTCCACGAGCGAGACATGCCGCAGGTTGGGCACGGCCGGCCCGTGATGCGCCGGAAAGCGCAGAGCGTTGGCGCGGCCCGCAGGGCCCGTGTCGGCGTGAGAACGGCCGCCGCGATTGCCAACGCCGCGGCCTGGCTTCCGGTCACGTTCTTTTGAGTGGGAGACCGTTCGAGTCGGGAACGTTGTTCAGCGCGATCAGGATCAGGTCGATGAGCGCCCAGATGCCACAGAAGCCGAGCGTGATGAGCTTGAGGATGCCAAGCCCGGTGTAACCCAGGTAGAAGCGGTCGATACCGAGCGCTCCCACGAAAAATGACAGCAGCACGGCCGTCAGCCAATCCTTGTCGGAGAAGACCCCGGGCACCTCGCTCGCCATGAACCACGTCCCCTGCCCGTCGGCGCGCCGGACCATCGTGTTCGCCTTGATGTAGCCGGCCTTGGCCTGCATGCGAAGGTCGTTGTGGGTGTACGGGCCTTCCTCGATGCCCATGCGCTGGATGTAGAACGAGGGCATCGACTGTGGCTGACCATAGGGCGCGCCGGGGCCCGGCGGTGGGGGCATCTGGCCGGGGCCGGTTGGGCCTGCCTGAGACATGACGGATCCTCCTCTTAGGTTCGGACGCAGCATATCTGGCAGCGGTCGCCCCCAGAGACGATGCGCGGGTCGCGGGTATGCTCTTTGATGGAGAGGTGGCCGAGCGGTTTATGGCGGCGGTCTTGAAAACCGTTGACCGAAAGGTCCGGGGGTTCGAATCCCTCCCTCTCCGCCAACTGCGGCATCAAGGCCGCCCACCTTCTAAAGGACCGCTGACGCCCTAGGACCTTCAGCGGTTGCCGCTTTCTGGCCGTGATAACGGGAAAAGCGCGACGCGAATGATCGAGGCACCGGTAATCGCGGCTAGCGTGTGTTCCACGATGCCTCCCAGGTAGCCGATCCCCTCGAGAAACAAGCGACCGCCAAACCACATGACTGCGCCGACGCCTATCCACCCGACGAACGCGAGCAGGGCACTCTTGCCGAGACCGCGGGCGATCCGGCCCGGGATGATCTGGGACACGACGCCGGCGACAATCGGGATCACGAAGACGAGAAGCCTCACTACGTCGGCTGAGAGGGCGACGTCCGGCACGACTCCCTCGCGAATGCTCCAGAGGCTCGCACCGGCGAAGATGGCGAGGCCGATATAGAAGGCGACAATGCGCCCGACGGCGCCGAACCCGGCCTGCCAGCGCGGTCTGGCTAGCACCGCGGCTGACTGTCCGCTCACCGCTTGCACGTCCGACCACTGAGTCCCGCGGTAACGATGTGCCAGGGAGTCGAAGTCCCACCGACATGAGCGGCAATACCGCTCGCCGCCCTGTCGCACGGTGCCACACTCGGGACACGGTTCGGTCATCGTCTGCATCGAGCGTTACCCCTCGTCGCTGTCGGGCTGTACCAGTACGTCTATGCGACCCTAGTTAACCCCGCAGTGCACCTGACCTCATCGGTTGTACCGATAACCCCAGCCAAGAGTGCCAATCACGGGACGTCGTGTAGACAATCTGTGAACTGGGGAGTCCGGCCCATTGATTCTCAACCGGCCTCCCATCTAGCCGCTAAGCGTCGAACTTGAAAACCGTTGACCGAAAGGTCCGGGGGTTCGAATCCCTCCCTCTCCGCCAC
>CAZXLP010000093.1:0-5838 GCA_964642085.1 uncultured Anaerolineaceae bacterium | reverse complement strand
CGCGGCACGGGCGACGCCGTCCGCGCGGCACTCGAGGCCCTCCCCGAAGACGTCGAGGAGATCGTGGTTCTCAGCGGCGACGTGCCGCTGATTGAAGCCGACAGTGTCCGCTCGGTCGCCGACGGTCGACGCGAGCAGAACGCTGTGATGGCGCTCGCCGCAATGGAGCTTCACGATCCCGAAGGCTACGGTCGTGTCCTGCTCAACGGTGACGATGGGCACGTCGACCGCATCGTTGAAGAGAAGGACGCGAGCGAGGAGGAGCGGGCGGTTGATCTCGTCAACGCCGGCCTCTACGCCTTCGACGTTCGCTGGCTTCGCGGAGCCATCAGCCGACTGACGCCTTCGACGGCAACAGCAGAGCTCTACTTGACAGGCCTGGTCGACATTGCCCGCGCTGATCAGCGTCCCGCCCTGGTCGTGCCCGACAGAAGCGACAGCTGGGCGTACGAACTGACCGGGGTGAACGACCGCGAGGATCTCAACGAGGTCAGGGAGTTCCTCGAATACGACCGAATCATCGTGCCGCTCATGAAGGCGGGCGTTACGTTCGAGGATCCTGCCAGTGCGTTCGTCGAGGCCACCGTCGAGATTGAGCCGGACGTGACGATCGAGCCCAACGTTGTCCTCCGGGGCAGCACACGCATCGCGCGCGACACGGTGATCAAGTCGGGCAGCCAGATAATCGACTCGACAATCGGCGAGCGGTCCGTGATCTGGGCGAGCGTGATCGAAGGGTCGACGGTCGGCCACGACGTCCGAATCGGGCCTTTCGCCCATCTTCGCGCGGGCTGCGAAGTCGGGGACGGGGCCGAGATCGGCAATTACGCCGAGCAGAAGAACACTCGCTTCGGCGCCCGTTCCAAGCAGCACCACTTCAGTTACCTCGGCGACGCCGACGTCGGCGACGACGTGAACATCGGCGCCGGCGTGATTACCGCCAACTACGACGGTCGCCACAAGCACAAGACCGTGATCGGCAAGGGGGCGTTCATCGGCTCCGACACGATCCTTCGGGCGCCGCTCACCGTGGGTGAGGGGGCTTACACGGGCGCCGGGTCTGTAGTGACCAGGGATGTTCCGCCGGGCAAGCTGGCGGTCGGTGTACCGGCGCGAATCAGGGAGCGTCGAGCCGAGTCGACCACCGAAGAGGCCTAGACGTTGATCGAGATCATCGTCATCGCGATCCTGATCCTGATCAACGCGCTGTTCGTCGGCGCGGAGTTCGCGCTGGTCACCGTCCGGCGTAGCCGTATCGAGCAGCTCATCGATGAAGGCAAATCCGGGGCGCGGCGGGTCCAACGGCTCAAGGCGGACACTGGTCGCTTCCTGGCCGTCATCCAGATCGGGGTGACGTTCGTCGGCTTCCTCGCCGCGGCGTTCGCCGGCGCAAGCATTGTCGGTGAGCTCGAAAGCTTCCTCACGACCTTTCCTGCCCTGGCGCCACAGGCCGGACTGATCGCGTTGCTGCTCGTCACGACGCTGGTAAGCGTGACGACGATCGTTTTCGGCGAGCTGGTCCCGAAGGCAATCGCGCTAGCTCATGCCGAAAGGCTCGCCCTGCTTTTCGCGGGACCGATCGATATCGTGGGCCGCGTCCTCGCCCCGCTTGTCTGGCTACTGACGACGCTGACCAGGATGATCACCCGGGTATTCGGCATAGCCGACATGCAGCAGGAGCGAGTTACCGCCGAGGAGCTGATGATTCTCGTCGAGCGCGGTGGCGAACAGGGCGTGATCGAGGCCGAGGAGCAGCAGATGATCGGGGCGGTGCTCGAGCTGGGCGAGCAGCGTGTCCACGAGGTCATGGTGCCGCGCATCGCCATCAAGGCATTGCCGGCCACAGCGACGATGGACGAGATCATCGACATGATCGTCAGCGAAGGCCACTCGCGGATCCCGATCTACGAGGAGAGCATCGACAACATCATCGGCATCCTCTATGCCAAGGACCTGCTCCCGTTCCTGGCCAGAGGCGAGCCGCCGGAGATCCGCCCGATCCTGCGCGCGCCGCTGTTCGTGCCCGAGTCGATCACCGTTGACGACCTCCTCCACAACTTCCAGCGCGGCAAGGTCCACATTGCGATCGTTCTCGACGAGTACGGCGGCACGGCCGGTCTGGTCACCATAGAAGACCTGATCGAGGAGATCGTCGGCGAGATCCAGGACGAGTACGACGTCGAGGAGCCCATGATCGTGGCGTTGTCTGAGGATGAGGCGCGGGTCGACGGCCGTGCGAGCGTCGAGGATATGACCGAGCACTTCGGTGTCGAGCTCGATGGCGAAGACAAGGAGCAGTACGACACGGTTGGCGGGCTGGTGTACCACGAGATCGGCGGTGTCCCCAACGTCGGCGACATGGTCGAAGTCGACGGACTGACTCTTACGGTCGAGTCGACCGATGGCCGGCGGGTGGGCAAGGTGCTGGTGGTACGTCGGCGACAGGAGCACGGCGACCAACCCGGCGACGGCGAGGGCGACTAACCGCCTGGGGGTGGTCAGCGCCCGCGCGTCCGCGGTTTCTGTCAAATCGGCGAAATAGGCGGACCCGTGACTGCTGGCTTCCCTGTTTTCCGCCGTTTCGGTTGGATTCGAAGGAAATGACGCCAAGTGCAGCCGAAGTCAGAGAATCGTGCGCGTATCCAGCGGAAATGACGGAAAACGCTGTCGCGTCCGCTCCCTAGGCCGAGATCGCGGACACGACTATCAATCGCAGCCGTGCGAGCGGCTCGGCGCCAACGACCCCGGCCGTCTCCAGCCGCATGAGCGCCTCCTCTCGTTCGGCTCGGGCGCGGGACCGCGTGTACTCGCGCGCGCCGCATCGTTCGAGGATCTCGCCTGCCTCGGCGACGTCGGCGGATGAGGCGTCGTCCAGAGCCAGGATCTCGCGCAGACGGGCGCGATCAGGATCGTCCGCCCGCTCCAGCGCATAGATCACCGGCAGAGTCTTCTTGTGCTTGGCGATGTCTGACGGCTCCTTGCCCGTCGCCTGCTCATCGCCCCAGACGCCGAGCAGGTCGTCGTTGAGCTGAAAGGCAATGCCCAACGACCAGCCGAAGCCCCGGTACGCGTCGATGATCCGCTGCTCGTCCGTGGCCAGCATCGCTCCCGCCTGCACCGATGCCGCGATCAGGGCGGCCGTCTTGCGGCCGATCATGTCGAAATAGAAGTCGACCGACAGCCGGTCGTCGTGCTCAGCGCTCCAGATGTCCATGAACTGTCCCTCGCAGAGCGCCAGGCAGGTCTCGTCGTAGAGGCGCATGAGCGCCAGCACCTTGGCGTCGGAGAAACCAAGGTCTGACAGTCGGTGGAGGGCCAGGCGCGACAGGGTGAAGAGTGTGTCGCCGGTGTTGATCGCCTGGGGGACGCCCCAGACCTTCCAGAGTGTCGCCCTGTGGCGCCGTTCGACGTCGCGGTCCTCGATGTCGTCGTGCACCAGGCTGAAGTTGTGACCCAGCTCGACGGCGGCCGCGCCGGGCAGGGCCGCACGGTGGTCACCTGTCAGCGACTCGTAGGCGAGCAACCCCAGTAGGGGCCGGATCCTCTTTCCGCGACCACCTTCGCGGTCCAGCCCCAGGTGGTAGCGGACCATCTCGTAGAGAGCCGTCGTACGCTCGTCCTGGACCTTGTCGATGACGGCCAGGATCTCCGCCTCGGTGTCGGCGATCAGCGCGTCGAGGTCAGGCGAGGTCAGCACGGGCGGAGCATACAAGGGGTCGCTTCCTGGTCATCTGGCATACATGGTACCTGACGCTATCTGGTTTTGCTGCTCCCGGCGCGGGCGTGCTGGGCGTAGCCTTTACGCGATGCCGGCGCCGCGGATTTACCACACCGAAGCGATCGTCCTGAGCCGGTTCGAGCTGGGCGAAGCCGACCGCGTGCTCACGCTGCTGACGCCGCACGATGGCAAGCTCAAGGCGATTGCCAAGGGAGTGCGGCGGCCGCGCAGCCGCATCGGCGGCGCCGTGGAGCCCTTCGCCGAGCTGCACCTCGTCCTTGCCCGCGCCCGGACGTTCGACGTCATCACCTCGGCCAGCGTCAGCCATGCGTGGCTGTCGCTGAGAGAGCGCCTCGAGTCGACGGCGACTGCCTGGTATCTTGCCGAGCTCTCCGAGCGCGCGGTCGAGGAACGCGCCTTTGCCTACCCGGTCTATGCGCTCCTCCGACGCGCGTACCAGCTGCTCGATGACGGCATGGCGCCGGGACGAGTGGCGTGCTGGTTCGAGTTCGGGCTTGCCGATGCGCTGGGCATGCGGCCGGAGGTCGAACGGTGCGTCGAATGCGACGCCGTTCTCGACCAGGACGACCAGTTCCGGTGGGTGCCGATGCTCGGCGGGACGCTCTGTTCGCGCCACCTACCTCCGCCATCAGAGCAGATGCCGCTATCGCTTGGGGCGCTGAAGCTGCTCCGCGCCTACCGAAGACTCGACATAGAGGCCATTGCCGGCCTGCGGCTGCCGTCACAGATCGAGGCTGAGGTCGAATCGGCCCTGCGCTGGTTCATCAGGAACGTGCTCGAGCGCGAGCCGCGGTCGCTGGCGTTTCTCGACGAAGTTCGGGCTCGTCGGGCCTTGGTTGGGGTAATGGCTCGAACAGTGGATGCAGAGGTACTTCCCACAGCCTGACAGGTGGCGCATGATGGGCAGAGCGTCCACTGTCGACGCGCCGTGTGGGGGAGGAAGGGGAGATATGAAAGTTAGCCGCCTCGGGCGCGCCATGGCTGTTGGCGCTGCTCTTTCGACGCTCCTGTTGGGATCACAACCAGTCCTGGCCGCAGAGGAAGTCAAGGATGTTGGACGGACTGGGTATTCCGAGATCCAGGATCCCGGCGGCGTCTGCCGCTACAACACGGGCAACTCCAAGCTCTGGTTCATCAATGTCTACTATCCGAGCAGCGTACATTCGGACTACCCGCCTCCCGGCAAGGACTGGGTAGGCTGGCGCGCGAAGATCCTGCGCAGCACGAACAGCGGCGCGAGCTGGCAGGGTGTCTGGCTCGGCCCAGTTCAGAAGGCCAAGGCCAACGACCAGGTACCGGCACAGGGCTTCTCGAACGAGCGCTGGAACGCCCCCGCGAACCCGAGTGGCTGGTACAAGGCGCACATCATCGTCTTCTTCTACGACCCGCCCAGTTCGAGTCGGATCGAAGGCAGGACTGTGTGGGAGCCGGATTCGTATTGGCTCAGGAAGGGCAACGTCCAGTCCCTGTCGCTAGTCGACTACTGCTTCAGCACTCACTGATCCTCTGATTCGCTGAGCTCGGAGAGGCCCGGCCGAAAGCCGGGCCTCTTTCTTTGTTGCGCCGGTTTCGTGTGAGAATGCCTGTCCGCGACCGGCCATGCCAGGTTCGGCGCAGCGGAGGGAGCATCTCTTGACCATCATCACGGACGCGGCACGCGCTGCAGACCCCGCGCCTGCCGTCGCCAACCTCGAGACCATCGTTTCGCTGGCGAAGCGCCGCGGCTTTGTCTTCCCGAGCTCCGAGATCTACGGCGACATCAACGCCGTCTGGGACTACGGGCCGCTGGGCGTCGAGCTGAAGAACAACGTCAAGCGGGCATGGTGGCGAGCCATGGTCCAGGAGCGCGACGACATCGTTGGCCTGGACGCCGGGATCCTGATGCACCCACAGGTGTGGGTCACATCGGGCCACGTGGAGTCGTTCAGCGACCCAATGGTCGAATGCCAGAACGACAATCTGCGCTTCCGTCTCGACGAGCTCCCGGGCACGGAGGGCCTGTCGGAAACTGACAAGCGCGACCCGAACATCGTCCAGCGGCTGGGCCTCAAGTGTCCCGTCGACGGCGGCCCGCTCTCGGCGCCGCGGCGCTTCAACCT
>CAZXLP010000092.1:0-5906 GCA_964642085.1 uncultured Anaerolineaceae bacterium | reverse complement strand
CCCATTGATCGCTCATCCGACCGACGAATTGCACTGGCCGCCATCCTTGCTGCGGTTGCGTTCCTCGTAGCCGCGATCGTGACGATGTTCCTACCCGAGATCGAGCGTCGCGGCGCCTGGCTGCCACTTCACCTGGCGCTGGCAGGGGCCGCCACGACTGCGATCGCCGGGATGATGCCGTTCTTCGCCGCAGCCTTTGCCGCTGCACCGCCGAGCGATGCGCGGTTGCGAACGGCCGCGGTTGGTGCCGTCGCCCTCGGCGCGGCCGCCGTGGCCCTCGGCGTTGCGGGAAACATCGTCGGGCTGGCTGTGGTGGGGGGCTGCAGCTACGTCGCAGGAATCTTGCTGACCGCAGTGGCGACCGTGCGCCCGCTCGGTCGAGCGTTGGGCCCGAGTCGCGGACTGGTGACGCAGGGGTATGTCGTCGCCCTCGTCGAGGTAGCGGTCGGGGCGAGCGTCGCAACCCTGTTCATGGCCGGCTGGTCACCGATCGTCAGCGACTGGGCCACGATCAAGCCGGCTCACGCCTGGCTGAACCTCGTCGGCTTCGTATCGCTCGTCATCGCCACCACGCTGCTGCACTTCTTTCCAACGGTCGTCGGCGCACGCATCGTGCCGCACCTGAGCGCGCGGTTGACCGTGTTGGGACTGGCCGTTGGAGCGCCGATCGTTGCCGCGGGCTTTGTCATCCAGTCGGACCCGGTGGCTCGCTTCGGTGCGATCGCGGTGATCAGCGGGGCGACTGGCCTCGCCGTCTACGCCGGCCGCACGTGGCGAAGAAGGGCCCACTGGACGACCGACGCGAACTGGCATCTCTTCGCCATCGGTGGCCTGGTCTCGGCGATCCTGTGGCTGGAGGTCGGACTCGCGGTCGCGGCTGGGCGTGTGCTCGCGTTCGGGGCCGAGCCAGCGGGATGGCAGGTCGAAACCATCGCCGGTCCACTCATCGTGGGTTGGGTCGGGCTGGCGATCGTCGCCTCGGCGACGCACCTGCTGCCAGCGATCGGTCCGGGTGATCATGCGACCCACGCGCGGCAGCGCAGACGCCTCGGTCGATGGGCCCTGATGCGGCTCGTCCTCCTCAACGCGGGGGTGCTGGCACTGGCCGTCGGCCTACCTCTCGGCCTCGCCCCGCTGGTCGGTCTCGGTGCCGCCCTCGTCGTGCTCGGTCTCGGGATCACGGCCGGCCTGCTTGGAACTGCCGTCGGGATGGGCCGACCGCAACCGCACATCTAAGGGACTGATGCGTGTGTTGCTCGGCGTGACCAACGACCTGGGGTTCACGACGATGTATGACATCACCGAGAACGTGGTCGAAGCCGGCACCATATCGACCTCGGAAACTGTCGAGGCGACTCGCCCACCGCCGTAAGTGCTGACCGCCGTCATGGTTACGATGGCCGCGTGGAGCCACACGGCAGCCCCAGGCGGATCACGAGTGTTGCCAACCCTCGGCTGAAGGCAGCCGCGCGGCTGCGCAGCCGTCGCGAGCGTGATCGGCAAGGTCTGACCCTCATCGACGGCGTGCGCGAGACGCTGCGCGCCCTCGCTGGCGGGGCGTTGATCCGCGAGGCGTTCGTAGCACCCGAGTTCTGCGCCAATCAGGAGTGCCAGGCGCTGCTTGAACGCCTGGGCGAGGAATCGGTAACCGTGTGGGAGGTCGGCCCGGACGCTTTCGGCCGGCTTGCCTACGGCGATCGGATCGATGGCGTCGTCGCTGTGGCCGAGACACCGCTCCGCCGGCTCGACGATCTGATCCTGCCCCCGGAGCCGCTGATCTGTGTCGTTGAGGGCGTCGAGAAGCCGGGCAACCTGGGGGCGATCCTGCGCACGGCTGACGGCGCAGGTGTCAACGCGGTGATCGTGGCCGAGCCCGCCACCGACCTGTTCAACCCGAACATCATCCGCGCCAGCCTGGGCACGGTTTTCGCCGTGCCCGTATCGGTGGCGTCGTCGGGCGAGGTGCTGGCGTGGCTGAGAGACCGCGACATCGCCATCATCGCGGCCCGCGTAGACGGCTCGGTCGACTACGCAGAGGCCGACTACACCGGCGCGGTGGCCATCGCGTTGGGCAGTGAGGCGCGCGGCCTATCGGACGCCTGGGGCGAGCTTGCACGCGCGTCGGTAAGAGTTCCGATGCTCGGCGTCGCCGACAGCCTCAACGTGTCGGCTACCGCGGCTGTGCTGCTGTACGAGGCGCTCAGGACTCGTCGAGGACGAAGGTGATCAGCATGTTCACGCGATAGCGCGTGATGGTCTCGCCTTCGATATCGATCTGCTGCTCCTTGATCCACGCGCCCTTGACGTTGCGAAGTGTCTTGGCGGCGCGCGAAATGCCCTGCTTCATCGCGTCCTCGAAGCTCTTCTCGGAGGTCGCGCTGATCTCGGTAACTCGGGCAACACTCATGGTCGTCTCCTCTCCTTCTGGGCTTTGCCTGCGGCTGCTACTCGACCCTGAGGTCGAGAACTTTCCTCCCGATGACGAGCCTTTGGATCTGGCTCGTACCTTCACCCAACTCGGTCAGTTTGGCATCACGCAGATAACGTTCGACCTTGTATTCCTCGACGTAGCCATATCCACCGTGTACCTGGACGCCCATGTTGGTGACTCGCTGGGACACCTCTGAGGCGAACAGCTTCGCTTCAGCCGCGGCAAGGCCGTAGTCACGATCCTCGTCCTTGAGCCAGGCCGCGCGCCACACCATCTGCCGTGCTGCATCGACCTCCGTGGCCATGTCCGCGACCATGAAGGCGACGCCCTGGAAGTTCCCGATAGCCCGACCGAACTGCTTGCGCTCGCGGGCGTAGACCACCGACGCATCGAGGGCAGCCTGCGACAGCCCGACTGCCATGGCGCCGATCGAGATGCGGCCGCCATCGAGCGTCTTCAGGAAGATCTTGAAGCCGTCTCCCTTGGAGCCGAGCATCTGGTCAGCCGGGATCCTGGCGTTCTCGAACAGCAGCTCACCGGTGGCGCTGGCGTGGAGGCCCATCTTCTCCTCGAGGCGACCGATGCTGAAGCCGGGCGTGCCGGCTTCGATGATGAAGGCGCTGATCTCCGCCGAGCCGTCGTCACGGTCACCGGTCCGAGCGGTGACGATGTAGGTCCCGGCCTGGCCGGCGTTGGTGATGAAGCGCTTGCCGCCGTTGAGGACCCAAGAGCCACCATCGGCGCCGTCCTCGAGCTTCGCGGTCGTCCGCGTGCCGCCCGAATCTGATCCCGCCTCCGGCTCGGTCAGGCCGAAGGCGCCGATGACCTTGCCCGACGCCATCGGGACCAGGAAGCGCTTTTTCTGCTCGTCCGTGCCGGCCAGGTGCAGCGGATTGCAGCCGAGGCTCGTGTGCGCGGCAACGATGATGCCGAGCGAGCCCCAAACGCGCGACATCTCGTCGATAGCAATCGCATACGCGAGCGTGTCCAGCCCGGCGCCGCCTTCGTCCTCCGGGAACGGGATGCCCAGCATGCCCATCTCGCCCAGTTTCTGGACGATTTCGATGGGGAAACGGCGCTCTTTCTCGTGTTTCTCGATGACTGGTTCGACTTCCTTGGCGAGGAAATCGCGAAGAGTCCGGCGGAGCAGCTCGTGCTCGGGCGAAAGGTCAAAGTCCACGGCCGGTGAGCCTAGCACGAGCCGCTACGACGGCCTCAGGGGCTGACGAGCATCGTCCCCAGCTCGGTACCGTCCGTGACCCACAGCTCGCGACCGTGCGTACCGTCATTCGCGCTGAAGAAGACGAGTTCACCGACCCTTGTCAAGTCGACTGGCCTTGAGCCTTCGGTGCCGGGTCGGATGTCCTTGAGCTGCTCCGTCCCGGCGGCCGTTCCATTGCTCTTCCAGAGCTCGATTCCGTCGTTGCCCTCTTCGGACGGGAATATCAGCAGGCCAGCCAGGGCGACAGGATCGAAATTGCGGATCGGTGGGCAGGAACTGGGACCGTGAGGATTAAGAATGCAGAACGGCTGTTGATACGGCGTGACGTCTGCGACGACCTTCGTCCCGGCCGAGGTGCCGTTACTTCTCCAGAGTGATTCGCCCGCAACGAGGTACACCCTGCCGGCAACGTTCGTCATGGGATAGTTAGACGAAGGGTAATCGGGAGCAAAGTCATGGAGCATCACGGTCCCGGCGCCCGTGCCATTGCTCTTCCAGAGCTCTTGTCCGACCTGGAAGAACGCCATCTGCTGTGCGGCCATGAGGTTGTTCACGTCGTCGGCTTCACCCGGTACGAAGTCCTTGACGCGCTTCGTGCCCGAGCCCGTACCGTCACTGGTCCAGAGGTCGCTCCAATACGAGGAAAAAACATCGCTGTGTTCCGCCTTCGTGTCCCGAAGGAAGAAGAGGCGGTTCCCGGCCCGGGTCAGCGTGTGGATGCCCCTCGATTCCTCGAGATGGTCGATCCTTCTGACGAGAGTGGTTCCACCCGTCGTTCCATCACTCTTCCAAAGCTGGTCGTTGGGGCCATCTTCGGCCGGCACAGCAGCGAAGTACAGTCGCTGGCCGACGACCTCGAGCTCGGTGATGCTTCGGAAACAGCAACCTGCTGCGAGAGCCTTTACGGGCACTGTCCCCGGTGCAGTTCCATCGCTGCGCCAGAGCTCGGTTCCACGAGTGAAGAACAACATCCCGTTGAAGCTCGTGAACTCGTCACCGTCGATGTAGTCGACGATCTTGGTACCTGCCGCAGAGCCGTCACTGATCCAGAGGCCCCAATTGATCCCGTCGAAAGCCATGAAGAACAGCGTGCCGCCAACGTTGGTCAAACTGTGGGGGCTGGAGCCATTGGGGCCAGGGTGAATGTCCTTGACACGCACGGTGCCAGCCTCGGTCCCGTTGCTCTTCCAGAGCTCGCGGCCGCCGGGTCCCTGGGCGCTGAAGAACAGCTTGTTGCCGACCTGAGTCAGCGCCGCCGGGTCCGAACCGACGGATGCACCTGATGCCGGCGTGGCAAATCCAAGAAGCGCAACGGCGACGGTCGCGATAACCGTCAGAAGCCGCTTAGAGCTCACACGACGGCCAAACGAAGGTGATCGGAACGCGCGCACGTGAATCCCCTTCCTGGGATGGCACGGCGCTCGCCGGTGACGCGGTCCCCCAAGGCGGGTGACGGACCAGCCCCTCAGCGCTCTACCGTAAGCCCGCCGTCAACTCGCGCTTATGCCTCTTCGCGCTCGATCTTTCGCCGAGCGGCAGGAGTGCGGCGCGGTGGCGGGAGGTTACTGACGCCATTCACGAATGAGGCCTCGCGCGCCCATTCGGTGACCTGCTCCTGCTCCTCGACGGCGAGGATGCCCATTCGGCCCAGCGTGGCCAGCTCATCGCGCATGTAGGTCTTCAGCATCTCCGGTCCGTCGGTGTTGATCGTGAACCTCACACCGTTATGGCGGAAGGTGTCGAAGATCCAGCGGAACTCCTCCCAGCCCGACACGACGCGCGTGTTGATGTTGCTCGTCGGGCAGACCTCGAGAGTGATGCCGCGCTCGCGGATCATCGCCATCGTCCTCGGGTCATAGGCTGCCTTCACCCCGTGACCGATGCGCGACGGCTCGAGCTGCTCGATCACCTCCGCGATCTCCTCCACCGGTCCCGACTCGCCCGAGTGGACGGTCACGCCCAGCCCGCGGCGGCGGACACGGTCGAACAGGCGCTTGTAGTCGGATGGCTTGAAGTCGGCCGACTCAGGCCCGGCGATGTCCACACCGACGACTCCCCGCACCCGATATGCGATCGCTTTCTCGGCGATGATCTCGTTGAGCGCGTATGGAAAGGCTCGGTCGAGGCACAGGATCAGCCCCGGCGTCACCGGGTACTCGAGCATCGCCCGGTCCATCCCGCGGATTGCCGCGCTGATGATGTGGTCGAGATCCTGCTCTCCGCCACGGTTCCGCTTCATGGGATTGAAGCGAA
>CAZXLP010000091.1:0-5925 GCA_964642085.1 uncultured Anaerolineaceae bacterium | reverse complement strand
CGCCCGGCGGGACTCGAACCCACGACCTTCAGGTCCGCAACCTGACGCTCTATCCACTGAGCTACGGGCGCTTGATCGCCGGGCGAGCCGGCTTATATCGCCGGGCTAGCCGGCTTTCGCCAGTCTAGCGCGGCGACCCGAGGAAGCGGTTGGACTATGGGCTGATCAGGACCTGGATGAAGACTCCGCCGTACGTCGCCCGATCGGTTGCCACCGAGCTCCGGGCAACGACCATCGACTCGAAGAAGCCGAAATCCAGGCTGGCTATTACCGAATTGTTGGGCGTCAGCGAGTCCAGCGCCGCGAGCTGCCCGAGGAACCCACCTGTGCAGCCTGGCTGGGGTGAGATGGCGCAAACGTCGCCGTCCTCATCGCCTCCGCCGTTCACGAATAATGCACCGTCGCCAGCCGCATCCATGGGGATGTCGATCCCAAGGTTGACGAGAGCGGTGGCGCCGAATGGATACTCACGCAGACGGACGCGCAGCTGGAGCGAATCGCCTGGAGACGCCTCGAGGAAGTCGAGCGTCCTGTAGGGGCCTCCGTTCCTGGAGACCTTGACGTGCTCAACCTGGTACTGCTTGAGCTCGTCCTGGACCCACGCCCTGATCTCTACCGACGTGAACGTTATGTCCTCGTACGGATTGTTCTGGATCGCGCTGAGCTCGTCGTAAATGGCGAAGGCGGCCTCGCTCGCTACATCAAAGGTATTTGCGAAGCGGTTCGTGTTTGTGTAGCTCCAGGGATTGCCGTTCTGACGGAGTCCGCTCACTGTCCACCGAGCACGCGCACTTCCGGCCGCCCCGGCATGGTCGGCCGCAACATCGATCGCCGCGAGGAGGGCCACCGCCCCTGCTTCCGGCACTATGAATCCCATCGTGGGCCGGGTCTTCACGTTGCGCGTGTTGCCTGTGTCCAGCGAGGTAGCTCGCGCATTGACGAGCACAAGATCTGGTCCAGCACCGAGATCGGCACGAAGACCCATGAGCCGATCCTGGTCAACGGTCCCGAACAACTCGGCGACGTACGCAAGCTTGTAGGAGCCAAAAAGCGGATCGCGGATGATCGTTATCGCGTTGGCGTCGTTGGCGCCGTAGGTCACGGCACCGGCGAATCGGTATGGGTGGCCAAACGCAAGCATCTGGTCCCCGCACACATACGTGGTCGTGCCGATCGCCGCAGCCGAAACACCTCCGTACGCGAGGACGGCCGTGAAATTCCCACCTGGCACGGGGTGGCCCATCGTGCCACCTGCCGCGGCCGAGCCGCCGCTGGTCAGGATGACCGGCGCGGCGCCTCTTTCCAGCGTCTCCTGGAGATGGGCCTTCGCACGTCCGGGTACTCCGGAAATGGATACAGGCACGGGCAGCGGCGAGAACGAGCCCGCCTGCGCCTGCGCTACACCGGCCCGGGCCGCAACTATCTGGCTCAGTGCATCGGGGAGATGAATCAGCTTGGGCAGAGCATTTGAACCCATCGGTGACGACGAGTAGTTGAGGAGCTGGGCCATGTCCTTCGCAGCGGACATGCCGCCGACTGGAGAGGCCCCGCCCGACAGTCCATATGCGATGGCGCCGGCGAGCTTGCCGTTCAAATAGACCGGAGAACCGGACATGCCGGCCCAGATGCCGCCCGCCTCCTCGACGAAATCCTTGCCGGCAACGTCACTGATCTCGATGACTACGAGGTCCCTGCCCGGCGCGATGCCGTTGGGCAGGACGCCCAGGATCTCCACGTTGAATTTCTCGGGCACATCGCCTTGGACGACCGTCCAACCTTCGCCGGTCATCCCCGTTGCGATCTGCCTCAGGGGCAGGATCGCGGGGCACTCACCGGGTGGAGCGGCAAGTACGGCAGTTGGTGCACCAAGAGGCAGGAGCGCAAGCGCGCACAGAAGCGCCGCACCGCGCCGCGAAATCGCGCGTGAAAGAGACACGGGTTTCTCCCCTCTAGCGCGTGCTGGTCGGATCACGATCCGGAGTCACCAGGCTGCGCCTCGTGCCCGATGGTAACTACGCGAGGACGCGGCGCATAGGCGCATTCTCTCGGCGCGCTACGTTGGGGAGTCCAGTGGCGGAGAGGGAGGGATTCGAACCCTCGGAGCAGGTTACCCCACTCAGCGGTTTAGCAAACCGCCGCACTAGGCCTCTATGCGACCTCTCCCAAACCGGAGGCCGATGATAGCATCGGCCTCCTTCCTGTCGCCCTCACCGGGCCTTTGATGGAGTGTTTTGTCTTGCCCAAACGGGTCGTCTTAATCGGTCATCCGGTCTCCCAGTCGTTGTCGGGCGTCCTCCAGCAGGCCGCCTTCGACGAGCTAGGTATCGACGCGCGCTACGAGCCGCTCGACGTCCCGCTGATCAACCTGCCGGACACGATCGATGAGCTGCGTGGCGACGATTACCTCGGCGCGAACATCAGCTTTCCGCACAAGGAACGCGTCGCCCCAATGGTCGACCGACTGACCGAGGAGGCGCAGGCCTCCGGCGCAGTGGACACGGTCACCCGCGAGGGCAGCCGGCTCATCGGACACAACACTGACGTGATCGGCTTTCGGGCCGCACTCGACGCCCTCATCGGGCGGCAGAAGATGCCCAAGGCGGCGGTCATCATCGGCGCCGGCGGAGGCGCCCGCGCCGCGGTGTACTCACTGGTCACCGCGGGCTTCCAGCGCGTCATCGTCTTCAACCGCCATCTCCATCGGGCGGAGGGCCTCGTCCGTCATTTCGGCCGCACGGCTGCGCACATGGAGTTGCGCGCGATGCCGTGGCACGAGTCGGTCATCGAATCAGAGCTGGCCAAGACCAAGGTGTTGATCAACGCATCGGCGGCGAGCAACGCCGACAAGGAGTCGCCTATCCCGGCCGAGCTGCTGGTGCCCGATTTGCTGGTGCTAGACCTGATGTACATGCCGGCCGAGACGCAACTCCTGCGCGACGCACGCGCTGCGGGGGCGACCGAGACGCTCAACGGCGACACGATGCTCATCCACCAGACCGCGGCGGCATTCAGCCTGTGGACCGGGCGCGATATCGGGCTCGACTACATCCAGGGGCGGCTCGATCAGGTGCGCAACGAGCAGCCGGTCGCGGCGGGGGCGGAAAGCTAGCCCGAGGCGCCAGGCTTGCTGCCGATCGCCGACCAGAACATCCCCGGCCGCGGGTGGGCGATCGTCACGTTGACGCTGATCGCGATCAACGTCCTCGTCTTCGTCATCCTCCAGCTGCCCAACGAAGCGTTCACCTACGGCTGGGCCGCGGTGCCCGCGGAGCTAACGTCGGGCCAGGACATTGTCCGAAGCGTCACCGTGCCCGGCGGCTCGTTCATGCTGGAGCCCAGCCCGAGCCCGATCTATCTGACTCTTATTTCGAGCATGTTCATGCATGGTGGCTGGCTGCACCTGGGCGGGAACATGCTCTTCCTGTGGATCTTCGGCGACAACGTCGAGCACACGGTTGGCCCCATCGTGTTCCTCGTCTTCTACCTGATCGCGGGTGTCATCGGGTCACTTGCGCAGGTCTTCCTTGACCCAAACTCGCTCATCCCGTCACTCGGCGCGTCCGGGGCGATTTCCGGCGTCCTGGCCGCCTACCTCGTGCTCTACCCGACGAACCGCGTGCTGGTGTTCGCCTTCTACTCCGCCTTCTGGGTGCCCGCGCTGGTGGTAATCGGCTTGTGGGCGGTGCTCCAGTTCATAGGCGGGATCGGCCAGATCGCCGTGACCGAGCAGACCGGCGGTGTCGCCTACGCGGCCCATATCGGCGGCTTCGTTGCCGGGCTCGTCTTCGGATTGCTGGCTCGGGCCCTCATGCGGCGGCGGAGCTACTAGCTGGGCCTCCTCTCCCGGGTTGTCGATCGGGCGGTCAATCGGACTGCGCACCCGGGCCGACTACCGGCGAGTCCGCACGCGCTGGAGATCCACCGCAGGGCGCCGATCGTCGACCTGGTGGTGGGCAGCGCGTTGTTCAGGGAATCCTTCGTGGAGGGCGACGCTGGTGGTCACGTCGACCTACCCAGGCTGCAGGCGGCCGGCGTAAACCTGGTTGGGCTGACGGTGGCGACAGCGTGGCCCGATCTGCGCGGGTCGCTGTCACGCCGGCATTTCCGCTCATTGGGGCTGCCCGCGTCGGCGGTCGGCTCGAACATTGCTATCGCGGAGTGGGTGATCGGGCGGATTCATCGCTGGTGCTCCGAGTCGACTGGCGGCATGGTGGTCGTGCGGTCGGTTGCCGACCTGGAGGCGAGTCTGGCCGACGGCGGCCCGGTCGGTGTCCTGATCGGAGTGCAGGGCGGGCAGGTGCTGGACGGCTCGCTGGGGAACTTCGTGCGGCTGCGCGAGCTGGGAGTTCGGATGTTCGCTTTGGCCCACGTGATGGACAACGATTTGGTCGGGTCGTCAACCGGCCGACGGGGAGGCAGACTGACCGACTATGGGCGGGAGGCGATCCGGGAGCTGGAAGCGCAGTCGATCATCGTCGACTTGGCGCACATGTCACTCGCGGGGATCGAGGACACGCTGCCCTTGCTGCGCCGCCCGTTCGTCCTGAGCCACACGGGGCTGACCGATATTGCGGGGTCGGTGAGTCGGTTTCGTGACTACAGCCCGGCGAGGCGCAACATCCCGGCTTCACTGGCGAGCGAGATTGGGGCCGCTGGTGGTCTGGTCGGGATCGTACTGTCGACACAGCTTCTCGGCGGCAACGATCTATCTGGTGCCGTCGCCACGATCACCCTGGCGATCGAGTCAGCCGGCGAGGATCACGTGGCGATCGGCTCCGACATGGACGGCGCGCTGAAAATGCTCATCGACGTGGACGGCCTCCCAGCCCTCACCGAGGCGCTCCTGTCGTCCGAACTCTCGAAACGAGTGGTCGAAGCCGTGCTCGGCGCCAACGCGATCAACTTTCTGCGGAGTGCGTTGCCGAGCTAATCGTCCTACGGTGCCGACGACCTGGGCGTCTTCGCTGGCGCGCCAGGCGGCAGATGACGCCCGCGGATGCTGCCAGCTTTGCGGCCGCACACGGCATGGGCCGTGTAGCCTCGCGGGCACCGCTGAAGGGTCCAGATGGCAGCAGGAGGTATCGAATGTCGGCCGAACCGCCGGTGATGAACGCGGCCCCCGGGGCGGCCCCCGACGGACGCCTCCCGGTGATGCCCGGGCCGGTCACCTCACTCAGCGATCCGCGGGCCGTCCAGATCCTGTCTACTGAGCACTGGAGCCTGCTGGCCAGTCGGTCGCTCGCCTACAACGAGGCCTTCATCCGGGGTGGGATGTTTCTCACCTTCCTGTCGTTCTCGTTCGTCGGTCTGGCGCTGCTCGCCCAGGCGATGTCGTTCACCAACCAGTTTCTGATTGCCGCCACGGTGGTCCTCGCGTTCGACTTCGTCATTGGCGTTCTGACCTACGTGCGCATCTACGGAGCCAACGGTGACGACTTTCGCGCTGTCCACGGTATGGCTCGTATCCGACACGGATACACCGAGATCGCGCCGATGGTGGCACCGTACCTCACGAGTGCCACCTACGATGACGTCGCTTCCGTTCAGACGGCATACGGCGGCCCGTCGACAAGCACACTTGGGGACATCATTGGTGGCCTGAGCTCATCGGGCGGGATGATCGGGCTGATCACGACGATGGTCGGCGGTGTGCTGGCCGCTCTCGTCGCGTTGCTGCTCGGAGCCAGCGGTGAAGTCGCGATCCTGCTCGGCGTCGTGACCACTGCAGTCATCTTCGCCCTGTTCGTATTGCTGACCCTTCGCGCCGTCTATCGAGATCAGGCCACAGTGAGCGTCCGCTTCCCAGCACCCGATGAGACCAAGCCAGAGGAACCTGCGCCTACGCAGTGAGGGGATTTACGCTCAGATCAGTGGCGGAGAGGGAGGGATTCGAACCCCCGGACCTTTCGGTCAACGGTTTTCAAG
>CAZXLP010000090.1:0-5974 GCA_964642085.1 uncultured Anaerolineaceae bacterium | reverse complement strand
ACCCGTCCCAGGCAACCCAGTTCGCCGCCCACCGACCCTGGCCGTCGCTCGTCCACGCCACGGAGCGACCGAGGCCGTACTGCCACTGCGCGAGGATGGGGTCGTCACGCGTCGAGACCAGAACTGTCTGAGCGGCGGCCTTGGCGGTAGATCCGTTGTAGCCGCGCAGCTGCGGCAGGCCGTCCTCCAGGCCGCGCAGGATTGGCGAGGACGAGGTCAGGATGGGGAAGAACGTTTCCTCGACGATCTGCTGGCCACTGACCTGCTGTGTCTCCTTCAGGAAGATGTCGGGGATCGTGGCCGGATTCGTCGCCGCGTAGTAACGGCCGCCGCCGCGGCGGGCCAGCTCGCCCAGGAACTCGCCTGCGCCACCGCCACCGGCGCCGACGGTGGACAAGGTGATGCCTGCCGCCGCCATCCTGGTCAGAAGCGCGTCATACTCGCCGCTGCTCGACCAGCCGTCGGTGAACAGAACGATGTGGCGGCGGGTGGCGGATGTAGTCTCGAGCGAGGCAACCGCCTCCGACAGGCCGGCAAAGATGTTGGTCTGGCCGTCGGGGCGGATACCCGCAATTTGCTCTTCGATGTCGCCGACGCTGCCCAGCGGCGCGGTCCGGATCACCCAGTGCGCGTTCTCGTTGAACGCGACGACGCCGAACTCGTCGCGCTCGGTCAGGGCGGACACGGCGCGCAGGATCGCCTCCTTGCCGATGTCGACCTTGGGCACACCCGAGATCGCGACGCCCCCGTCCTGGTTAGCGGTGTTGCAGTGGCACGCATCCATGGAGCCCGACTGGTCGATCACGACGACGAGCGCGATGTCCGGCTGGCGGTCGCGATCGCGGACGTCCATATCGACCGGCAGGGCTTCCTCGAGCGGCGTGCGCTTGTAGCCGCCGGCGCCGTATGAATTTGGCCCGCCGAGCATGACCAGGCCGCGGCCCAGGTCGCGCGTGTAAACCTGCAGCGCCAGCATGCGCGCCGTACCGAGGCGGCTCGCAGCCACGTCGGCGAGGACGACAGCGTCGTATGAAGCGAGGCCGGTCAGCTCAGTCGGAGACTGTTCAGGGGTGACCTCGGTGACGTCCTGGCTCTCGGCCTCGAGCGCGGCCCGGACGTTGGCGCCGGCCTCCGCGCTGCCCGAGATCAGCAGGATCCGTGGATCGCCCTTCACGACTGTGTGCGAATCGCCGAAGTTGTTCTGGGCGAAGGTGTCGTGCTCAGCCTCGACCCTGGCCCGGAAGGTGTGGAAGCCGGCCTCGGTCGCGCGCGTGCTGAATACGACGCTGTTGAGGCCAGGGGTCAGGTTGACGTTCTGGACACCGATCTGCGTACCGTCTCCGAAGAGCCGCACAGTCGCCGGCTGAGCGACGGTGGATGAGATCGTCACCTCGATCTCGATGTTCTCACCGACGCGCGCCGTGGTCGGCGAGTGGACGCGCTGGATGATCGTCTCGTCGGCTGCGCCAAGGCCGACGACAAAGGTTTCGATCTGGACGCCCCGCGAAGCCGCCAGCGACGCCTCGGACTGGCCGCGGCCGGTCGTGTCGTTGCCGTCGGTGACGAGGACGATTCGTTTCTGCGTGTCGTCGGGGAAGAGCGCGGAGGCCAGGCGCAGTGCCCCGCCGATGTCCGTGGCGCTGGTCGCGGGTACGGACGCGATGCGGTCGAGCTCGGTCAGCTCGGAGGGCAGCCGCTCGACCAGGGCCTCGCCGCCGAAGGCGACGATTGCCGCCTTGTCACCCTCGGGCCGTTCCTCGAGGGACTCACGTAGGAAGGCGAGGGCCGATTCGCGCCCAGCCTGACCGACACTGTCGGAAAGATCGACGACGAAGACAGTCGTCAGGCGATCGACGGGCCAGACGAGTGCGAAGCCGGCCAGTGCCAGCACGAGCGAGGTCAGGATCGTGGTGCGCAGGACCAGCGAGATGCGGCGCCGGCCCCTGGCGAGGTGATGGCGCGCGGCGAGGCTCAGACCGAGGGTGACCACGAGCAGGAGCAGGCCGACGATCAGCAGTTCCGGCCGGGTCACGGCGAAGGGCAGCGTCATGCCGAACCCCTCCGGCCGGCGGCGCGACGTGCGGCCAATGGGTTGGCACGGCGTATGCCGTTCAGGATCCGCCGCGCGCCGTCACGCTCGTACACGAGCCACTCGATGACCAGGAACAGCAGCGCAAGCGTCACCAGCAGCGGCCAGAACTCGTCGCGGGCGGTGCCGGCCTCGCCCGATGGCTCGGGGACGTCGGTGCCGAGCGAGCCAATACGCGCGCCATCGCCAGGCCTGATGTTCGATTCCTCGGGCGAGAACAGGTCGACGGCAAAGAGCAGCGGCTCGTCCTCTGTCGCGGTCGGCGGGCTCGGGCTGGCACCCGGGCCTGGGCTGGCTCCCGGGCTGGCGCTTGGGTTCGGGCTTGCTGTGGGCGGTGGGGTCGGCGTCGGAGTCGCTGTCGCGCCGGGCGCCAGGCTGGGCTGTGGCGGAGCGATGACCTCGGCGCGATAGATGCCTAGCTGACGGGTCGTGACGAAAGTGACGCTGGACGCGCCCGTCGCGCCGGGGGCGAGCTGCTCGACTGTTCCATTGGGGAGAGTTACCCGCACGCCGAGTGAACCGGGCGGCATGGGAATCTCGACCGGGGAGGAAGGCGCGATCGGGTCGAGTGCCTGTTGCGGACCCACGCCGAGCAGCTCCCCGGCCATGTTCGAGACCAGGATCGGCCACGCGACCTGTAGCGGCAGGTCGCTCTGGCGGATATCGAAGGCGAATACGACGGTCGCCAGGCTGTCGCGCAGTCCGGCGTACAGCAGCGGGCCGTCCGAGCCCGGGATCACCGGCCGTGCCCAGGCAGGCAGGTCGATCGACTGGGTCTTGGCGATGTGAAGTCGGGTCAGGTCGACCCCGCGCAGGAGCGGATCGTCGGCCGCCGGTTGGCCCATCCCGAACGTGTCGAGCGTGCCGTTGACCACGCCGAGAGCGCTGGTCTGTGGTGGCGCAAATGCAAGGATCGGCTTGCGTGGCAGCTCGGCCGGCAGGAAGCCGTCGAAGACGATCAGGTCAAACAGTTCCTTGCCGGTGGTTGCCGGGTACTGCTCGGCCGTCGAGCCGTACAGCTCGACGTTGGGCAGCAGGGCGAAGGCGTTCTGGAGATATACGTTGCCGGGGCCGACGAGAAGAACGCGCCGCAGGCGCTCCGGCGGGACGATCGCCCAGGCAGCGTCGTCGAGCGGCAGGTAGTCGGGTGGTCCTGAGCCCTCGCCGGTCCCCGCGGGGGCGGTGATTCGGGCCTCTACAACGGCCGCGCCGGCGGGTAGCTCGTCGATCACGACATCGGCCCGGCTGAGAGGCTGGAGGGCCAGGTCGCGGGCGGTGACTGCTGATCCGTCGGCAAGGATCTGGAGGCGCCTGACCACGGCCGAGGATGAGTAGTTGGCGACGCTCACGAAGAGCGTGCGCTTCAGGCCGGATGGATCGGCACGCACCGCGAGCGCGGCGATGGCCTGGTTGTCGCGCTCGCGGCCGACCGTCGCGACTCGGACCGGCACATCGAGAATGACGTCAGGGACCGTCGATCCCGCGTCATCAGTGACGACGAGTATCTCGGCACCACGCGCGCGCTCGGCGAGGCTGCCGGCCAGCTTGAGTGCGTCGGTCAGGTCGCTCGCCGAGGTCGATGCCTCGATCGACTCGATTGCCCGCGCGATCCGGCCGCGATCGGTCGCCTCGTTGGCTACCACTCGCGCCGTGTCACCAGCCGCCACCACGCTGACTCGGCCATCGGACGGGACCTGCGCCATCTGCTCGAGCGCGACTCGCTTGGCGGCCGTCAGCCGGTCGGGGAACTCGTCGGTCGACGACATGCTCGCCGAGGCATCGATTACCAGGACCAGGTCGCGCGCCAGGCCGGCCGGATGCTCGGTGAACGGCCGCGCGACCAGGAAGGCGAATATGACCGCGAGCAGCAGCTGGAGCAGCAGGAGCAGGGAGCGGCGGAGGCGCTGCCACGGCGCATTCGCCTCGACGTCGCGCACGAGCTGCTGCCAGAGGTAGGTGCTGCTCACGGGTCGCTCGGGGCGACGCAGCCGGAGCATATAGAAGGTGATGATGATCGGCACGCCGAGGAGGCCGATCAATGCGAGCGGGACGAGGAATCCCACGGCTGCCGATTACCCCGCCGAGCCTAGGCGGCGACGACCTGCCGGCGGCGCAACTCGGCGAAGACGAGATCGGCCAGCGGGAGGGTGGTGGGCGTGGGCAGGTAGGCAACTCGGCGCTTGGTTGCGACCTCGTCGAGGCGGGTCTGCCACGCGGATAGTCGGGCGCGATATGAATCGAGCGTGAAGAGGTCCGCGGTGACGTTGACTGCGTCGCCGGTCTCGCGATCAACCAGGCGCAGGTCGCCTTCGAGGGGCGGGTCGAGCTCGTCAGAAGACAACGTGTGTAGAACTGCCACGTTGCAGCGTGTCCCGGCGAGCTCGGAGATGGCGCGCTCTGCGTTGTCGTCGAACAGGTCGCTGATCAGGATCAACGGCCCGCGCTGCGTGATCTGGGCGGCGTAGTGGCGGCAGGCCGAGGCCAGGTCGGTCGGCCCAGGGTATGGCTTGACACCGGAGAGGTCGGCCAGCACCTGGAAGACCCGGCCGGTGCCGCGGACGGGCGAGAAGCGTCGTGCAACGCGGCCCTGCAGGACGGCCATGCTGATTCGGTCGTAGGACGCCAGCCCGACGTATGCGAGTGCGGCCGCGGCGCGCTTGCCGAAGAGCAGCTTGTCGGGCGAGCCGCCATCCATGGACGCCGACGCGTCGAGGAGGATGTGGACGTTGACGTCCTCCTCCTCGATGAACAGCTTGATGAACAGCTTCTCGAGGCGGGCGTAGAGGTTCCAGTCGAGCGCGCGCAGGTCGTCGCCGAGCGAGTAGTCGCGGTAGTCGGTGAACTCGACCGACTGGCCGCGCTTGACACTGCGTCGGACGCCCTTCATGCCGCCATGGACGGCCTTCTTGGTAACCAGCATCAGCCGCTCGAGCTGGCGCAGGAAGTACTCGTCGAAGACAGTCGGGTCAACTGCCGACGGCAGCAGGTCGCGCTTCAGGCCGCTTCCGCTATTCGGGATAGACGCCACGGTCAGTCGACCGAAGGCGCAGGCACCGCGTCAAGCACCGAGCGAACGATCGCGTCGCTGGTGATTCCCTCGGCCTCTCCCTCGAAGTTGCGTATCACGCGGTGGCGCAGCGCGGGCATCGCTACGGCGCGCACGTCCTCGACCGCCACGTTGTATCGGCCGTCGAGCAGGGCATGAATCTTGCCCGCCAGCACGAGCGCCTGTGCGCCGCGCGGCGAGCCGCCGTAACGAACGTATTCCTTGACCAGGCTGGGCGCGCGTGGCGCCTCGGGGTGGGTGGCAGTCAGGACGGAGACCGCGTAGGCCGTGACATGCGGGGCGATCGGCACGCTGCGCGCGAGGCGCTGCATCGCGACGATCTCCTTCGCAGTGGCGGCCGACTTTGCCCGCGGCGTGCGCGCGCCCGTCGTCCGCTCCATGATCTCGACCAGGTCCCCTTCGGACGGGAAAGGCACCCAGAGCTTGAAGAGGAACCGGTCGAGCTGGGCCTCGGGGAGGGGATACGTGCCCTCCATCTCGAGCGGGTTCTGCGTGGCGAGGACGAAGAACGGGGGTTCGAGCAGATGGCGCTCACGCGCGACCGACACCTGCTGTTCCTGCATCGCCTCGAGCAGCGCCGACTGAGTCTTCGGCGTTGCGCGGTTGATCTCGTCGGCAAGCAGCAGGTTGGCGAAGACCGGGCCAGGCTGGAAGCGGAAGATTCGCTGTCCATCCTGCTCGATCAGCACGTTGGTGCCGATGATGTCGGCGGGCATCAGGTCGGGCGTGAACTGGATGCGGCTGAAGGTGCAGTCGAGCACGTCGGCGAACGTCCGCACGAGCATCGTTTTGCCCAGGCCGGGCACGCCTTCGAGCAG
>CAZXLP010000089.1:0-6038 GCA_964642085.1 uncultured Anaerolineaceae bacterium | reverse complement strand
GTCAGCGTAGATGCCGTCGCGCTCGGGCAGGTGCATGCCGAAGCCGTAGCCGCCCGACTCCTCGCCGCCCATCATCGCGCCGGTCTCGATCATCTTCGGCCCGACGTACTTGAAGCCGACGGGCGTCTCGAAGACCGGAACGCCGTAGCGCTCGCCGAGGCGGCCGACCATCGTCGTCTCGTTGACCGTCGAGACGACCGGCTCGCGCATGCCGCGGTGCTCGACCAGGTAGTACATCAACAGGCCCATGACCTGGAGCTGGTGGATGAATGTGCCCCGCTCGTCGGCCGCCCCGGCTCGATCGGCGTCGCCGTCCAGCAGGAGGCCCAGGTCGTAGCCGCCACCGGCGAGCAGGCCCAGCGCCTCGTCGATATTCGGCCGGATGGGCTCGGGGTTGACGCCGCCGAAGTACGGGTTGCGCTCCTGGTGGATCTCGTGGACCTGGATCCGACCGCCGGCAAGCAGGCGCGAGATCCAGCCGGCTCCGGAGCCCCACATCGGCTCGACCAGCACCCGCATGTCTGCCTGTCGAAGCCGGTCGAGGTCGAGCGTTCGCTGTACGTAGCGCCGGTAGCCGTCGAAGGGGTCGAAGTGCTCGACCTTGCCTGCCGTGACTCCATCGGCAAACGGCCGCGTGGCAGGCCTCGCGCCGGCGCGATCGCGGATCGTCTCTTCGACGAGCGTGAGAATCCGTGGGCCCGCCGCCGCGCCGGTGGGCGACTTGATCTTGAAACCGTTGTCCGTCCACGGGTTGTGCGAGGCGGTGATGACGATGCCGCATGCCGCCTTCCGCTCGACGACCTCGTACGAGACCATCTGGGTCGGGATGGCGGTGGCGCCGAAGAAGACCGGGATCTCGTGCGCCAGAAGGACCTCGGCCGCCGCCTGGGCGAAAAACTCGCTCGAGAACCGGCGGTCGTAGCCGACCACTACACCCAGCCCGGTCATGTTGCCCTTGGTGACGAAATCGGCCACTCCTTCGGCGCAGCGGCGAACGTTTTCGTACGTGTAGTCATCCCCGATCCGTGCCCGCCAGCCGTCAGTGCCGAAGACGATCGGCGGTGCCGGCGCGTTGGGGGATGTCACAGGTAGTCGGTCTCCTTCGCCTCGGCGAGGCGGTCGACAATGGCGCGCACGTCCTGGGCGCGATCGCTGGCGCACACGAGCACGACGTCCGGGGTATCGACCACGATGGTATCGCGCAGGCCGATGGTCACGACCAGCCTGCCACCCGACGAGTGGGCAAGCACTCCCTGCGAAGAGAGATCTTCCGCGCGACCGATGGCAACGACCCCATCGAGCGACCCGGAGCGGCCAGCGAGCGCGCGGTGGAGTGCATCCCAGCTGCCCAGGTCGCTCCAGCCGACATCGGCGGGGACGACCCGTACCTGGCCCTCGAGCGATGCCGGCTCCAGCAGGGCACGGTCGATCGAAACGTCGGGCAGCATCTCGTAGATCGACCTCAGGGATTGGCCGGCCTCGAGGCCACGTCTGATGGGACCGATGATCGCCGGCGCGTGGCGCTCGAGACCATCGATCAAAGCGTCGTGACGCCAGACGAAGATCCCGGCGTTCCACCAGGCCCCGCGCGGATCGGCGAGCAGCTCGATGGCACGTTCGCGCGGGGGCTTCTCCACGAACTGGGCAACCTGGCGGGCGCCCTCGTCGGTTGATTCGCCGTCCGCTCCAACGATGTAGCCGTAGCCGGTTTCCGGACCGCTCGCGTTGATCCCGAGAGTGACCAGCGAGCCGTCACCAGCCGCCTTGCCGGCTGCGGCAATGACGCTGCGAAAGCCCTGTTCGTCAGCGATGAAGTGGTCCGCGGGGAGCACGACCATGACGTCATCCGGTTGCCGCTGCGACGTCAGGGCGGCGAGCGCAATCGCCGCTGCCGTGTTGCGCCCGACCGGCTCGCCAACCAGGTGACGCGACAGTAACTCGGGCGCCTGCTCGGATACGAGCGGCAGGTGGCCCTGCTCGGCAACGACGATCGTGTCCTCTGAACCGATGAGCGGCGCGATCCGCCGCAGCGTCAGTTGAAAGAGGCTCTCATCACCCAGGAGCGGCAGGAAAGGCTTCGGACGTGTGCGGCGGCTGAGCGGCCACAGTCGCGTTCCGCCGCCGCCCGCCAGGACAACCGCGTACATATCGCGCCATTCTATTGGGCGCCTCCGCGACGCTCGCGGGCCGGTCGGCTCAGAAGCTCGGCGGCGTGATGCAGAACAGAACGCGAGCCGGAGTCGAACCGCGGTTCTGGTTCCGATGCGGCAGCCGGGACGAGTAGGTGATCGTGTCGCCGGCGAGAAGGCGGTGATGCTCGTCCGAGACCCACAGGTCCAGCTCGCCCTCCAGAACCACAACGACCTCTTCGTCCGACTCGTGCGTATATGGCTCGGCGCCCGTGCCTCCGCCGGGCTGAATCGTTGAGAGGATGAGCTGCAATCGCGTCGCCGTCGATGGGGTCAGGAACTCGTCCAGCGCACCGAGACCGGTGTACGCGACCTGGCGTCGATCGTTGCTGCGTACGACGCGGCCCGCGCTCCCGGCTCCGGTGAACAGCTCGGCGATCGACAGTCCGAGACCGCGCGCGATCCTCTGCAGTGACGCGACTGACGGGCTGGTGACGCCACGCTCGACCTGGGAGAGGAAGGATTCCGTGACTGACGCACGCGCGGCGACTTCACGCAGTGTCATCTTCCGTGAGCGGCGCAGCCAGCGCAGCCGGCCGCCCAGGTCAAACTCGGGATTGGACATCAACTGAAGTGTACCTTCAGATCTGACAGGCGACAGGGTTGCGTTCCAGGTTGACGCGCGGTTGACCGACGTCCTACGATCGAACGCACTGCTTAAGCGGTGCTGCAGACGTCACGCGGCGCTGAAGCGGCCTGCGACCCATGAGGAGAACGATGGACACCATCCGCGTACTGCCCCGCACGGTTGCGCTCGCGGCCGTGACGGTCCTTTTCGCCGTGTCCTGCGCGGCTCCAGGCGCCACGTCTACGCCGGCCCGATCGGCAGCAGCGACGACCGCGCCGAATCCGACGACACAGGCCACCACCCAGGCGACGACGCAGCCCACCACCGCGGCAACCCCGACGGCCGCCGCTACAGCAACCGCCGTGGCGAGCGAAGGGCCGGTGTCCGGAAGTCTCTCCGTACTCGACTGGTCGGGCTATAACGACCCGCTCTACTGGGCCGAATTCGGGGAGAAGTACCCGGACGTCGACGTCAGCTTCACGTATGGGATATCAGACGCGGACATCTACGGCAAGATGAAGGCCGGCGATCAGTCGGACCTATTCCACCCATATACCGGCTGGCTCCAGTTCTACGTCGACGAGGGCCTGGTGGCCGAGATCGACACGAGCAAGCTCGCCAACTGGGACAAAGTGCCGGACAGCTTCAAGGCCGTCGGTGAGCTGAACGGCAAGCAGTACTTCGTGCCCTTCGACTGGGGCTTCACCTCGATCATGTATCGGACCGATCACGTCGCTAGCGTCGATAGCTGGTCTGTTCTCTTCGACGAGCAGTACGACGACCACATCTCGATGTGGGACGACGGGCCCGGTGCGGTCACCGTTTCCTCGTACATCAACGGATGGGACGAAACCGCGGTGACGGCAGTGCAGCTCGATCAGGCGAAGGCCGACTGGATCGCCCAGGCACCGCTCAATCGCACCTACTGGACGGCCGAGTACGGCGAGCTGGACGAGCTCGTGCGGTCGGACGAGGTGTGGGTCGCCTACTCCTGGCAGGGCGCGTATGCCACGCTGCTGGGCGAGGGGGTACCCGTCGCCTATGCAGATCCGCAAGAAGGACGCAACTCGTGGGTGGGTGTGTATGGCATCAACGCCAACAGCCCCAACTACGACCTCGCGCTGCGCTTCCTCGACGAGAAGCTGGGTGAGGTCACAGGCAATAACCTGGTCACTAATTTCTACTACGGCCACACCAATGTCGACGTGATGGCCGCGATCGATGACCCGACGCTGATTGAGGCGTTCTCGATCGATGATCCGACCATCCTGGAGCGCACCAACTTCACGCCTAATCTGACCGCGCAGCAGCGCGATGACTGGACCGCGATGTGGGCCGAAGTGAAAGCTTCGCAGTAACGGATGGCGGCCTAGCGGAAGCCGTCACGGCAGCACAACAACCGAGTTCGCGCCCGGCCCCAGCCGGGCGCGGCTCATCTGACGGACGCAGGACACTCTTTGCCTTCCTGCTGACTCCACCGCTTCTGTTCCTAGCGCTGTTGCTCATTGCTCCGTTGCTGTTAATGGCCGCGCTCAGCCTGCGCGCGGACCTGAGCGGACCGTTGCTCGAGCCATGGGCCCCGACCTTGGAGCATTACCAGGCGTTGCTGGAAACGCCAAGCTTCCTGCGCCTCCTCGGCACCTCCATCGTCATCGCTGCGATCGTCGCTGCGCTCGCGACAGTCCTCGCCTACCCGCTCGCGTACTTCCTGAGGTTCCGCGCCGGCAACCGGGCGGCCGTGTACCTGCTACTGCTCCTGGTCCCCTTCTGGACCAGCTACCTGCTGCGCGTTGTCGCCTGGCGGCTGATGCTGGGACAGGAAGGGGTGGTGAACTCGTTCCTGATGTCGACCGGGCTCATCTCGGAGCCGATCTCGGAGCTCATCTACAGCCGCACCGCGGTCGTGATCACCCTTGTCTATGTCTGGATTCCGTTCGCTGCATTGCCCATCCTGGCCGCGCTCCAGCGCGTCGAGCCGGCCCTCCACGAGGCGGCCAGCGATTTGTACGCTCGACCGCGCGATCAGTTCGTGCGCGTCACCCTGCCACTCAGCCTGCCCGGCATCCTGATCGCGTTCTTCATGGTCTTCATTCCTACGGTCGGCGAGTACGTCACGCCGATGCTGGTCGGAGGCTCTGGTGGCGCCATGTACGGCAACATCATCAACGACTTCTTCACTCGGGCGGCCAACTGGCCGTTCGGTTCGATGCTCTCGATGGTCATGCTCGCTGCGACGCTCGTGTTCAGCGCGATTGCCGTGAAGCTGATCAACGTCCGCCGGTTCCTGGCCCAATGAGTCAGCTCGCGCGCCGCCCTGCCCGTGGCGGACGGCTTCTGCGCGGCTATTACCTGCTAATGCTGGCGCTGCTCTATCTGCCGATCGGGATCCTCTTCGTGTTCTCGATCAGCTCGAACACCTCGATCAGCTTCCCTCTCAAAGGCTTCACGTTCGATTGGTATCAAGAAGTGTTCTCCGACCAGACACTGCTCAACTCGGCCAAGAACAGCTTCGTCGTCGCCGTCTCCAGCAGCACCGTTGCGACCGTGCTGGGCACGGCTGTCGCCGTGCTTCTGCTGCGCTACGACTTCCGTGGCAAGACGCTCCTCGCGGCGCTCGCGGTACTGCCGCTCATCGTGCCCGCGGTGGTACTCGCCGTGGCGCTGCTGATCCTGTTCCGAGCCCTGAACCTGCCACTGTCCGTGCTGAGCATCGGGGCCGCCCACGTGGTCATCAGCCTGCCGTTCACGACGTTGATCGTGTTTGCCCGGCTGACGGGTTTCGACCGGGCACTCGAGGATGCGGCGATGGACCTCGGCGCCACCTATGCGACTGCGCTTCGCCTAATCGTGCTGCCCGTGATCAAGCCGGCGATCGTGGCCGCATGGCTCGTCGCGTTCACAGTGTCGTTCGACGAGGTCGCTCTTGCGCTCTTCCTCGCCGGCCGCGATCCGACGTTTCCGGTCTATCTCGCCGGGCAGATCCGTTTTACCGGCAACCTGCCGGTGCTGGTCGCTGCCGCGGTCCTTTTGATGGCCGCGAGCGTTGGGCTGCTTCTCGTCGCCGAGCGGGTCAGGCGGCTCCGGCCGTGAGCTGATCAGGCCCGCAAGGCGAGGCGTGGCAACCGTGCCAACGGGGGCCATGGCTCGGCGCGCAGCAGCGGCCGAAGGTCGTCTGCGGAGGTCAGGCGGCGGTTACCGGCTCGGGCATGCGCAGGCCGGCCTCTGTGGCCAGGGCCTCGGCGCGGTCGGTTTGCTCCCACGGCAGGTCGAGATCGGGCCGG
>CAZXLP010000088.1:0-6070 GCA_964642085.1 uncultured Anaerolineaceae bacterium | reverse complement strand
GCGGCCGAGTCGTGGTTGCCGCGGACTCCGACCGCGTTCTCGGCGGCCAGTCGAGCGACGACTTCGTCTGGTTGGGGGCCATAGCCCACGACGTCGCCAAGCTGCCAGACGGCGTCAAAGGGTTTGAGTGCGTCCAGGACGGCTTCAAGCGCGGGCAGGTTACCGTGGACGTCGGACAGCACGGCGATCCGCATTCGGCGGTCACGATAGCAAAGCGGGAGGCGACAGGACGGCCTTGGCCGGGCGGTCGCCGAGCGCACGCAGCAGCGGCCAGAGGCCGACTGCGGAGGCGGGCCCTGTCAAGGTGCGCGCCGGCGCTCACCAGCCGGACGCGGGTACCGGTCCGGGGTCGGGCGGCGTTTCTCGATGGCGACCAGGCAATGGCCGGAGAGGCCGACGCGATCCGCAGCCGCCAGCCGGATGATGCGCGGCTTTCCGCCACCGGCCGCCTGACAGATTCGCCGTGCCGCGGCGATCTCTGTCTGCAACCCACCATCGCCCGAGTCGAGCTTCCAACAGATCACATGGCCACCGCGGCCACAGAGCGGCAGGCCAAGCTCGGCGACCTCCGCGATCGTGCCCACAGCGCGAGCGGTAACGAGGTCCCAACCTTCGCGTTGGTCCGGTTGATCGGCGAGGTCCTCGGCACGCTCTGCTAGCGCGCTGATGTCCACAGATTTGTGGCCGCCGTTGCCGAGCGCCTTACCAACCTGCGCAGCGGCCACGCCGAGGAACCGAGCCTTCTTGCCGACCGAATCAACCAACGCCGTGCGACCCGCGGGCAGTGCGATCGCCAGTGGAAGGCCGGGAAAACCTGCGCCACTGCCGATATCAAGCAGCCTTGGCCACACGGAAGCTTCTGCGCGCACAACGCCTCCCGCCAGCTCGTGCAGCGCTGACACACCGATCAGGCTGTCGATCACGTGATTGCGCGCGATCTGTTCGGGGGTGCGCAAGGCGGTCAAATTGATTGCGGTGTTCCAGGCGAGCAGCAGGCGGACATGGCCGTCGATCGCGTCGCGGGCGGCCGGTTCCAGGCTCATCTCCAGTTCGCGCAGGCCAGCGTCGAGGGTCTGCCAGAACTCTGTCGGGATAGGCGGCAGTCCGTCGGCGGATTCAGGCAGCGGCGATCGATTGGTTGCAATTGTGGAATTGAGACGCCGCGGGAGTGGGGACCGATCAGAGTTTCGTCCATGCCCGAACGACTCTGAGCCGTTGCGCTGTCCCCGCTCCCTGCGGCGAAACGTTTCTGGCACCACCGGCCTTTCAGTTTTCCCCCGCCGTCCGGTTTTTCCGATCGGATCTCTCCGATCGCCGAAGCCGGCGAGGTTACCGTACTCGGACTGGGCGCCGTCCCCGCTTGGCGCGCCCGTGGTGCAAGGCCGGAAGTGTCGCCACTGACGTCCAACTGGGTCAACCGGCTTTTCCACGAGTTCCCGGGGCGCCATTCGGTTTGTGGAGAAGTCAGCGGGACCTGGCGGAGCGTGTGGACGGTTGACAGCCCGTGGCTGGTCGGTCGAGTCGGGCCCTGGGTCCTCTTAGTCGGTCGTTCGCGCGCGGACCGGCCGGCCCATGCTCCGTCGAACGACCTCCATCACCTCTTCTGTGTACATGGCCGCATCCCCGGTCTTGACGGCGGTGGCCAGGCACCCGGCGACGTGGTCCTCCATGAGCAGGAGAGACACCGCGTCGACAGCCGCGCGCAGGGCGGCGGTCTGCTGAAGGATGTCGATGCAGTACTCGTCGCGCTCGATCATCCGCGCCACGCCGCGGACCTGGCCCTCCATGCGCGACAGCCGCCGAAGCAGTTGTGCGCGGTCCTTGGTGTAGCTGTGGCGCGAATGGGCGTCGGCGGGTTGGACAGGCACGGCCGTTGGCTTTGCGGTGCTCATACTGGTGGGGAGTATAGCCGGTGGCTGTGTGACGACTTCTCCATCGACCCGTTACCGGGACGTTATGTCGATCGCCCTTCGCGGGAGAAGTTCAGTCTCCAGACGGTCTAGACTCCTTGCCAATGGACGGGCCCGACTGGCTGCGCACCCAGCTGACGTCGTTTACCTGTCCGGCATGCGGGAGACGTTACCGCGGGAGCAAGATCCGACTCCTCGCCGAACGTGAGGGGCTTTTCTTCGTCGACCTCGACTGCGCGCGCTGCGGCAGCCACACGGTCGCCATCGTGACCGTCGAGATTCACGACAGCCAGGCGTCGATAACCGAGATCTCGGACCTGAGCCTGTCGACCGACTTCCTGCCCGAGCACCTCGGTGAGGAGCTACCTGCCGGCGCCGCACCGGTGACCGCCGACGATGTTCTCGAGATGCATGAATTCCTCTCGCGCTTCAAGGGCGACGTGAGCCATCTCTTCCGCCAGGGAGCCCCCGGCTGGCAGGGGGCGCCACGATCGGACGGTGCCGAGCGCAGGTGACGGACCAGCCAAGGTTCGCCCACGCCAGCGAGGCGGAGCTGGCCCGAATCCTGGACTACTACGGCGTCCGCTGGGAATACGAACCGCGCACGTTTCCCATCCTCTGGAACACCGACGGCAAAGTCGTCGAGAGCTTCTCGCCCGATTTCTACCTGCCTGAGCTGGAGGTCTACGTCGAGCTGACCACGCTCAAGCAGAGCCTCGTCCGCCGCAAGAACCGAAAGCTGCGCCGGCTGCGGGAGCTGTATCCCGACATTCGGGTAAAGCTCTTCTATGGCAAGGACTTCCGCGCGCTGATGCTGAAATACGGCCGGTTCGACCTTGCTGCCTCGCTGTCCGGACTCGAGGGCCAGCTGATGCCCGAGAGGTTGGGCGCGCAGCCGAGCCTGCGCATCGCGGTACCACCGGTCGCGCAGGACAATGCGCCGGCCCGTGCGCCAGTGCTCGAGCCGGAGCCAGTGGAGGCGGAGGCCGTCGCCGCCTTAGACCAGTCGCGGCCTTCACGCGGGACTCGCCGCCGGCGCGGACGTCGGGCGTTCATAGGGGCCGAAGAGTCATGATTGCCGGGCCGTGTTGAAGGGGAGAATCTCAATTGGTTGACCAGCAGGTTCGCGCACCGGACATGCGCGCAGACGTAGCCGAGATCCTGATAACCGAGGACCAGATTCGGGCCAAGGTCGGCGAGCTCGGCGGGCGGATCAGCGCCGATTATGCGAGCACCTCGGTCACCCTGGTCAGCGTGCTCAAGGGTTCGTTGCCGTTCATGGCCGATCTAATGCGCGCGATCGAGATCCCGGTGACGATCGACCTGATGGAGGTCAGCTCGTACGGTGGTGCGAGCACCGAGACATCCGGGCTGGTCCGCATCCTCAAGGACTTGAGCTCGTCCATCGCCGGCAAGGACGTGCTGATCGTCGAGGACATCATCGATACCGGCCTGACGCTCAACTACCTGCTCCGATACCTGCGTGGCAAGAACCCGCGCAGTCTGCGCATCTGCGCGCTGCTCGATAAGCCTGCCCGGCGCCTGGTCGAGATCCAGATCGACTATCTCGGCTTCACGATTCCCGACGAGTTCGTCGTCGGTTACGGCCTCGACTTCGGCGAGTTCTATCGCAACCTGCCCTTTATCGGCGTGCTCCGGCGCGAGCTGTACGAGATCACGTGACTCGCCGCGCGCTGGGGCGCGGCAGGTTGTTGGTCATCGTCGGGGCGATAACCGCGCTCGCGGGCATGCTCCTTCCGTGGTGGGTCGTGGCCCGGACGGGATTCACTCCGCTGTCAGGCAACGGGTTCGAAGGAGCAGGCATCGTCGTCTTCCTCGCTGCGTTGGGCCTGCTGTCGCTCATCACCCTGCCTTTCGCTTCGCGCGATGGGCAGTCGGCGCTCGACCGTCCGGCCGTTTATGTCGTCGTCGCGATGGTGGCGATCGGAGCGTTCCTGTATCGCATCTACGAGATCAGCCAGTTCGGCGGGCTCGGATTGCTGACTCAGTCGCTCGGCCTTTGGACGACGGCCGCGGGACTTCTAGTGGTGGCGTGGGGAGTCGGCGACATCCTGACGGAGCGCCCACCGCCGAACTATTGAAAGCCGTGCCCACGTCCTCTGACGCGGGTTTTGCGTGTAGCGGCACAAGCCACCGCTTTCGCCGGGTGGTAGGTCCTTAGAGGGCTTAGAACCGGTCGTTTGTGGCGTGTCGCGGCACAAACCATCGAAAACACGCCTGCCTAAGGTGCCAACACGCTTCCAAAAACGGTCGCTTGTGCCGTGCCGCGGCAACGCGCCAGCCCTACTCGCCCAGGAACTCCCTGACCAGCTGCTGGAAGTGGTAGACCCCGTTCTCGCGCTTGGCTGAGAAACGGCCGGCCTCGTAGGCACGCGAGCGCAGTCCGCGCTGAACCTGCTCGCACAGGACGATGTCCTCCTGCTGGATCTGGTCGGAAAAAGCGATCGTCTGCTGCATCGACTCCCAGCCCGACCCCGTCCCGGGCTCGGCGAAGAACCATTCGAATACCGTGAGCGTGCGATCCACACCGACCGGCAGGATCAGGTTCGAGGACATGTTGTCCTCGTAGATGTTGAACATCGTGTTTGGGAACAGCCAGTAGTAGAGCGCCTCGCCCTCGCCGTCCGGGGTCCGCACGTAGCGCCGGTCGCGACCCAGCTCCTCGCCCTCCTTGAGTGCGCGGATGGGCGCGTGCTGCTTGGAGTAGTAGCGGAACGTCTCGACCCGGTATGCGTCGTAGTCGAGCTCCTTGAACAGCTGTGGATGGGCGATGGGCAGGTGATAGCCCTCGAGGTAGTTGTCGACGTAGACCTTCCAGTTGCACTCGATCAGGTATTCGCGCCGCTCGATGAGTCGCATGTGCTCGACGTCGTAACCGGCGCGCGCGACCTCGGCCGGGATGGCGCCCATCTGATCGCGCAGCGGCGCCGCGTCCAGGTCGAGATTGGCGAAAACGAAGGGCCCCCACCGGTCGACCCGAATCGGACGCAGGCTGAAGTCCTCCCTGCGGAAGTCCTCGGTTTCCTCCATCTCCGGTGCCGCGCGCAGCACGCCGTCCAGGCCGTAGGTCCAGCCGTGGTAGCGGCACTGCAGGCTGCGCCGGTTGCCCTTTGACAGGGCGACCTGGCCGGCGCGGTGGCGGCATACGTTGTAGAAGCCGCGCAACTCGCCGTCCGTGCCGTGGGTGATGACGATCGGCTCGTCGAGGATGGTCGCCGGTACGAAGTCGCCCGGGCGCGCGAGATCGTCCAGCCGAGCGACGAGCTGCCACGTGCGGCCGAAGATGAGCTCCTTCTCGCGCTCAAGCACGCCCGGATCGAAGTAGAAACTGGAGGCCAGAGTCGAGGCGCGCGCAAGCGGGACGGACTCCTCGACCATGGGCGGACCTGTCATCGTTTAGAGTGTATGGGGGAAAAATCGAGTCTATTTTCGTATTCGCGCCGAACGATTCCTGTGAGGAGGATGGCGATGATCTCTACTCGTTGGACCGCCCTTGTCGCGGTCGCCCTGCTATTGGCTGCTTGCGCAGGGCCTGGTGCCACAACCAGACCGACGACCGGACCTACCACGGCTGCCACCACGGCTCCGACGACGGCCCCAACGACGGCCGCAACGGTCGCCCCGACCGCCACGGCGGCCGCGCCGAGCGCATCTCCTGTTGCTGAGGGGCCCATCTGCGACAACCTGCCCGCGGAGGCGGAGGGCGATCTGCTCGCAGAGCTGTGCGATCGAGACAAGATCATTGCCTTCACGGATCCCGCGTACCCGCCGCAGTCAGAGCTGAACCCCACCAGTGGCGCGTACGAAGGCTTCGACATCGACGTGACCAACGAGATCGCAGCGAGATTGGGTATCTCGATAGTCGAGTTCACCACGCCTGACTTCGATCTGATGCAGGCCGGCAGTTGGGCCGGTCGCTACGACATCGCCGTCGGTTCTGTGACTGTGACCGAGACGCGCAAGACAGTTCTCGACTTCACGCAGCCGTACTACTTCACTCCCGCTCAGCTGTCGACACACCCCGACTCGGGCATCACGACCGTTGACGGATTCGCCGGCAAGACGATCTGCGTCGGCAACGGCACGACGTACTTCGACTGGCTGGAAGGGGAACTGACGCTTACCGCAGAGGCGGGCGA
>CAZXLP010000087.1:0-6071 GCA_964642085.1 uncultured Anaerolineaceae bacterium | reverse complement strand
GAGCAAGGAGCTCGGCCGGCCCGATGGCAGCTACATCCGGTTTGACGAGAACGCCGCGGTGCTGATCAACAACCAGGGCAACCCGCGGGGCACGCGCATCTTCGGCCCGGTCGCGCGCGAACTGCGCGATCGCAACTACATGAAGATCGTGTCGCTCGCGCCGGAGGTGCTGTGATGGCAAGAATTGAGATACACCCCCGCGCCCCGCGCGTGCCCGACATCCGCAAGGGCGACCAGGTAGTCGTGCTGTCAGGCAAGGAAGCCGGCAAGCGCGGCACGGTCGAGCACGTCGTGCGCAATCGCCAGAGCTATCAGAAGACGGTCAACAAGTACGGCTCCGACTGGCGCAAGGTAAGCCCGCTGGCCGGCACTGCCGTCGTGATCGAGGGCCTCAACATCGCCAAGCGGCACACCAAGCCGCGCCCGAAGTCGGGCCGCACCGAGCGCCAGCCGCGCATCCAGCAGGGTGGCATCCTCGACGTGCCCCAGCCGATCCTGGCCAGCAAGGTCATGGTCATCTGCCCGCATTGCGGCGAGCCGACGCGCGTGAAGCACGGCATCGGCGGCGACGGCCGCTCGGTCCGCATTTGCGGCAACTGCGGCGAGCACCTCACGCGCGAGGAGAAGAAGTGAGCGACGAGGCCGTGGTCGAAGAGGAAACCCCGGTGGCGGAGCAGGACGCCGTGCCCGAGCAGGAGTCGCCTGCGGCCGAGGCAGCGGATGCGGCCGAGCCAGAGGCTGCGGCCGAGCCAGAGGCTGCGGCCGAGGCGGAGGCTGCGGCCGAGGCGGAGCCCGCAGCGACCACGCGCCGGGAGCGACCGGGCTCGAAAAAGCAGCCCGACCGAAAGCAGCAAGCCGAGCCCGGACCGGCATCAGCGCCAACGCGCGACGACGGCCTGCGCGGCCGCTATCACGGCGAGGTCGTGGCTGCACTCCAGAAGGAGTTCGGCTACGTCAACCCGATGCAGGTCCCGCGCCTCTCAAAGATCGTCGTGAACATCGGAATGGGCGAGGCCCTGACCAATGCAAAGGCGCTCGACGCCGCGGTCGGCGATCTGGCCGCGATCACCGGCCAGAAGCCGATCATCACCCGTGCCCGTCGTTCGATCGCCCAGTTCCGACTACGGACGGGCAACCCGATCGGGGTCAAGGTGACCCTGCGCGGCCAGCGCATGTGGGACTTCCTCGAGCGCCTGACCCGCCTGGCCCTGCCGCGCATCCGCGACTTCCGCGGGGTGCCCAGCAAGTCGTTTGATGGGCGCGGCAATTACTCACTCGGGCTGCGCGAGCAACTCGCCTTCCCCGAAATCGACTACGACAAGATCGACCGGTTGCGCGGGCTCGAGGTGAGCATCGTGACGACCGCCAAGACGGACGAGGAATCCAAGCGGCTGCTGCAGCTGCTTGGCATGCCCTTCGCAACCTGACCCGCTAGCGAACGCACGAGGCGCGGCAGATGCCGCGAGTCGTGCAGGTCGCGCGCAGCAGCGCCGAAGGCGTCTGCGGAGCAAGATTTGGCAGACAGGAGTATCGATGGCCAAGAAATCACTCATCGCCAAGCAGAAGCGCAAGCCGCATCACCCTGTCCAGGGGTACAACCGTTGCTTTGTCTGCGGCCGGCCGCGCGGCTTCATGCGCCGTTTCGCGCTGTGCCGCATCTGCTTCCGCGAGCGAGCTCTGATGGGCGAGCTGCCCGGCGTGACGAAGTCGTCGTGGTGAGCAGATGAACATCTCAGATCCAATTGCCGACATGCTCACGCGCATCCGCAACGGCAGCCGCGCACGCCACACCGAGATCCTCGTTCCGGCCTCGCGCACGAAGCGGGCGATTGCCGAGATCCTCGTCGCCGAGGGCTTCATCGAGGCCTTCGACGAGACGCGCGAAGGGCCCACCGACTTCCTGCGCCTCCAGCTGAAGTACGTCGGGAAGGTTCCCGTCATCAGCGGGCTCAAGAGGGTCAGCAAGCCCGGGCTGCGGGTGTACGCCGCCAAGACGGACATCCCCCGCGTTCTCGGGGGCCTCGGCGTCGTCATCGTCAGCACCAGCCACGGGATCATGACCGGCGCCCGCGCGCGCAAGGCACAGCTTGGCGGGGAAGTCCTCGCCTACGTCTGGTAGGTCGAGCATGTCACGTATCGGCCGTCTCGCCATCACCATCCCCGCCAGTGTCCAGGTCGACATCGACGGCAACCACGTCGCGGTCACTGGCCCGCGCGGCAAGCTCGAGCGCGACGTCGCGCCTGAGCTCCGCGTCGTCCACGACGAAGGCACGCTCCGAGTGGAGCGACCGAACGACGACAAGCGATCACGCGAGCTGCACGGCCTCACCCGCACGCTGCTGGCCAACATGGTCATCGGCGTGACCGACGGCTACAGGAAGGGCCTCGAGATCACCGGAGTCGGCTACAGAGCACAGCTCGTCGGCCGAAAGCTGCAGCTCAACCTGGGCTACAGCCATCCGATCGAGATCGATCCGCCGGAGGGCGTCAGCTTCGAGGTCGAGAGCCCTGTCCGCCTGGCGGTGTTGGGCTACGACAAGGAGCTCGTCGGACACGTCGCTGCGCGCGTGCGCAGCACGCGCAAGCCCGAGCCTTACAAGGGCAAGGGCGTCCGCTACGCCGGTGAGGTCATCCGCCGCAAGGCTGGCAAGGCGGGCAAGATCGGAGGCAAGAAGTGAACCTTGCCCCTAGCCGCCAGGCCGCCCGCACCAAGCGCCACGAACGCATCCGCCTGACGCTCGCCGGTAGCGGCGAGCGCCCGCGCCTGGCCGTCTTCCGCAGTCTCAACCAGATCTCCGCCCAGGTGGTCGACGACGCAACCGGTCGAACGCTGGCCAGCGCATCGTCGCTCGAGAAGGGCGTCCGCGAGTCTTCCGGCAATAAGTCCGAGCACGCCAAGCTGGTCGGCCGCCTGCTCGCAGAACGTGCACGCACCGCGGGTGTCGGCAAGGTCGTCTTCGACCGCGCCGGCTACCGTTATCACGGTCGCGTACGCGCGCTGGCTGATGCCTGTCGCGAAGCCGGCCTCGACTTCTAGAACGACACCAAGGAGAACCCTTTGCCCAGGATCGATCCCTCCCGCCTGACACTCGAAGAGCGCGTTGTTCAGATCAATCGCGTCGCCAAGGTAGTCAAGGGTGGCCGCCGCTTCTCTTTCAGCGCCGTTGTCGTCGTCGGCGATGGCGCGGGCCACGTCGGCGCCGGCCTGGGCAAGGCGGGCGAGGTGCCCGAGTCGATCCGCAAGGGCGTCGAGGACGCCAAGAAGAACCTGATCAAGGTGCCGATGGTGGGCACCACGATCCCTCACGAGGTGTCCATGGCCTTCGGCGCCAGCAAGGTGCTGCTGAAGCCTGCCTCGCAGGGAACCGGCGTGATCGCCGGCGGCTCGGTTCGCGCCGTCGTCGAAGCGGCGGGCATCCGCGACATCCTGAGCAAGTCGCTCGGCTCGAACAACCCGGTCAACGTGGTTCGCGCCACGATGGAGGCCCTGCGCAGCATGCACAGCGCGGAGGAGCTCGGCGAGCGTCGCGGCAAGACCCTGCACAGCGTGATAAGCGGACAGCCGATGCCCGGACAGCCGGGCGTGATCGCCGGCGCGGCCGGGCGGAAGAACGCAGGCCAGCCTTCGACAGGGCAGGATGCGCCAGCGGCCAAGTCCCCCGCGGCCAAGTCCCCCGCGGCCAAATCCCCCGCGGCCAAGTCCCCCGCGGCCAAGTCCCCAGCGGAGGCTCCGGCCGGTGCCCGATAAGCTGCGCATAACACTCATCAAGAGCACCGTGAGCCACACCAAGCGGACGCGCGCGACGGTCCGCGCCCTCGGTCTTCACCGGATAGGTGAGACGATCGAGGTGGCCGACACCCCGGAGTTGCGCGGCATGGCAAATGCCATCCGCTTCCTGCTGCGTACCGACGAGATCAAAGAGTCCGAAGAGGTCAAATCGTGAAGTTGCACGACCTTCGCCCCGCCGCCGGCTCGCGCCGCGACCGCACGCGCGTCGGCCGCGGCATTGCCGCCGGCAAGGGCAAGACCGCTGGTCGCGGAACCAAGGGTCAGAAGGCGCGCGCGGGCGCAAGCATCCCGTCCTGGTTCGAGGGCGGCCAGACACCCATCCACATCCGCGTTCCCAAGCTGCGCGGATTCAAGAACCGCTTCAAGGTCCAGTACTCCGTCGTCAACGTCGGCGAGATCTCCGCGTACGCGGCCGCGGGCCGTTTCGGCGTCGAGCTCGAGCCGGGCGCCAAGAAGGCACGCGCCAAGGCTGGCGAAAAGGGCACCGCACCGGTCACCGTGAACGCCGAGGTGCTCGCCTCCGCCGGGTTGATCGGCTCGACCGAGCGGTCGGTGAAGGTGCTCGGCCAGGGCGACGTTACGGAAAAGCTCTTCGTCGCCGCTGACGCCTTCAGCGCATCGGCGCGGCGCAAGATCGAGGAGGCGGGTGGCTTCGTGCAGCTGCTCAATCCCGAGCCTGAGGCCAAGCCCGAGCCCGAGACCCTGCCCGCAGCATCGGCGTCGGCCGATTCGGACGCTCCGTCCCTGAAGCCCGAGCAGGCGGTCGAATCCGGGCCCGCCCCCGCCGCAGCCGACGCATCGTCCGAGGCGGACGAGTCACCCGCACCCGAGGCCAAGGCGCCCCGCAAGCGGTCGCCCAAGAAGGCGAGCGAGGAATAAGTGCACCTGCGCGGGAACGGTAACTAGCCCGTGTTTGAAGCCCTGATCAACGCGTTCCGTGCGCCGGACATACGCCGGCGCATCCTGTTCGTGCTCGGCATGCTCGTCGTCTATCGAGCCCTGGCGGTCGTTCCCGTCCCGGGCGTCGACGACGCCAGGCTGGCGGAGCTGATCCAGCAACAGCAATTCCTGCAGCTGCTCGATCTGTTCTCAGGTGGCGGTCTGGCGTCGTTCTCGATCGTGGCGATGGGCGTCAACCCGTACATCAACGCCTCGATCATCATGCAGCTGATGACGGGCGTCGTGCCCCGACTCCAGGCGCTCAGTCGCGAAGGCGAATACGGCCGCACCCGGATCAACCAGTACACGCGTTACCTGACCGTGCCGCTGGCGCTGCTCCAGGCGTACGGCTACCTAGCCATCCTCCAGGCCGCCAACGCGCTCACGGGCGAGTTCGACATCCTGAGCATCACGACGATCGGCCAGATGATCACCCTTGCCGCGGGAACGGTGCTGGCGATGTGGATCGGCGAGCTGATCACCGAACGCGGCATCGGCAACGGCATCAGCTTCATCATCTTTGCCGGCATCGTCTCCGGCGTGCCCCAGGGCATCGCGACCTATTTGAGCTCGCCCGACATCGCCGGTGGAGTCGCGTTCGTGATCCTGGCGATCGTCGTCGTGGCCGTCATCGTCTACATCCAGGAAGGCCAGCGGCGCATCCCCATCCAGTACGCCAGCCGCGTCCGTGGCCGGCGGATGTATCAGGGCGGCGCCACGTTCCTTCCGCTGCGAGTCAACCAGGCAGGCGTGATCCCGATCATCTTCGCGGTCAGCATCCTGCTCTTCCCGACGCAGATCGCCTCGTACTTCGCATCTCCGCCTGGGGCCGACCCGGGCTCCATCACCATCGCCAACCAGGTCGCCGACTTCATCGTCGGCTTCCTGAGCCCGCAGGGGATCCCGTACATCGTCGGGTACTTCCTGTTGACGATGGGCTTCACGTACTTCTATACGGCGTTCACGTTCAAGCCCGATGAGACGGCCGACCAGCTGCGCAAGAACGGAGGTTTCATTCCGGGCATCCGCCCCGGCGCTCCCACACGCGACTACCTGGCCAAGGTCGTCTTCCGCTTGAGCCTCGCCGGCGCGATCTTCCTCGCTCTCATCGCCGTGTCGCCGATCATTCTCTCGGCCATCTTCCAGGGTGGCGTAGTCGGCGGCTTTGCGCTGGGCGGCACCGCGTTGCTGATCGTGGTGTCGGTGGTGGTCGAGACGATGAAGCAGATAGAGGCGCAGCTGATGATGCGCAACTACGAGGGCTTCATTCGTTGAGGGTTTACGTCATGGTCGGGGCGCCGGGCGCGGGCAAGGGCACGCAGGCGGCGCTCCTCGCAGAGCG
>CAZXLP010000086.1:0-6190 GCA_964642085.1 uncultured Anaerolineaceae bacterium | reverse complement strand
GCTACCCTAACCCAACCTACCCATGACCTTGCGCCTGGGGCAGCACATGCCGCGTCAGACGCGACATCCGTTGCCTAGTTTACATGACCCCTTCGACGGCCTCAAGGGGTTATGCACATTGCATAGTTAATATTCCGAAACCTGTGTTCTGAGCGTGAATCTGGCTGGAACGCCTGGTTCAGGGGCGATCGACCGTCACTCGCGTCATGACCACCGGCTCGACGGCGATGTCGTTCTGTTGCCCGGTCGTATCGCCGGAAACGATCTCGTCGGCTACCTCCATACCCGAAATGACGCGCCCGAAGATGGTGTAGCCGCCCGTGGCCAGGTGGGGCGAGTCGGCGACGATGATGAAGAACTGCGAGCCCTGGGAGTTCGGAGCTCCAGTTCGCGCCATCGCAACGATTCCGCGGACGTACTGGCCGACGATCGGCTCGTCCAGGATCGTGTAGCCGGGCCCGCCGCCGCCCGTTCCCAGGGGGTCTCCGCCCTGGATCATGAACCCGGGCGCGATCCGGTGGAAGACGATGCCGTTGTAGAACCCTGCCTCGGCCAGGTTGGCGAAGTTCTCCGCGGCCACAGGAGCCGACTGGTTGTAGAGCTCGATGACGATGGTCCCCAGCTCCGTTTCGATGGTCGCCTGGGTGCCGTCGCCGGCTGGCGCGGCCAGCGGACTGGCCAGCGGGGTGGCCGATGGCGGGTGAATGCGGCTGGCATCGATCGTCGGCCGTAGCGTGGGCGCCGCTGCGCCGGGAATGAAGCCGAGTGCATAGGCAAGCACGGCCAGGACCGCCACGATCCCCACCACCCCAGCAGCTATCCAGGTCCAGGGCACGCCCTGTTTCTGTGGCCTTGGCTCCTGTCGGCGCGAGAAACCAGGGCGAACCTCTCCAGCCTGGTAGACATGTGAACGCTGGGGTGCCGACTTTCGTCGCTTAGCCATTTGCCATCCTTTGAGAAGTGACGGGCGCGAGCGATCGCGTCGCGCCCTGGTAATCAACGGCGCCTGTAAAGAGCGCCTCGCCCAGGATCAGGGAGTGGGCGCCTGCGTCGCGCGCCCCGATGACAGCCTCGAGATCGGTCGCCCCACCGGCCAGCTGGATCTCGACGTCGCTGCCGCTGGCCATGGCCGAGATCCGCGGCAGATCCGCGCCCGTCCAGTGAGAGATCACCACGCGTCGCACCCCTTCGCCGCCAAGCATCTGCAAAAGCTCCTCGAAACTCGGTGGCGCACCGTGCCACGGGTATTCGCGCAGCCTCTCCGGCCGAGCGTCCATCCCGACCGCCAGCCAATCGCTGGCTACCCGCAGACAGGCACGAAGGGTATCGACCGATTCGGCGACCGCCCACAGGGGGACTACCACGCGCGTCGCACCGGCGGCAAACGCCAGCTCGATCTGCTCCGGGCCGTCTATGCCGCCGGCGACCTGGAGGGGCACGGCGACGGCGCGCGAGATGCGCTGAATCGCGTCAGTGTTCACCGGAGCGCCCTTGACCGCGCCGTCGAGATCGACCAGGTGGAGCATGGGTGCCCCGAGCTCGACGAATGTCCGTGCAATCGCGTCCGGGCGATCCGTGGGCGTCCCGGTCCCACTCGCCGCGCCCGGCCAGAATACGAGCCGAGACCGACCGGTCTTCAGGTCGAGGCTTGGGACGAGCAGCATGGCTAGGCCGTGGTCCGAGCCAGGAGCCGGCGGTGGAAGCTGATCGGCAGGCTTCCCTCGCGCAGCATCGCGTCGTGGAACGCACGTAACAAGAACCGATCACCGAGACGGCGCTTCTCGTCGTCGCGCAGCCGCAGGAGGAGGACCTTGCCGAGCAGGTAGCTCAGCTGGTAGGTCGGCGTGTAGGTGTAGCGGTTGACCTCGGCCGTGGCATGCGGTCGCTCGAAGCCGGTTTGCTCGATCATGAAATCGATTGCGTCGGGGATCGACACCTCGCCGCGGTGGAGCTTTATGTCGAGGATGATCCGGCACGCTCGCCAGATCGTGTCCGTGTACATCATCAAAATGTGCTCGGGCGCGGTGTCGAACCCCTCCTCGCGCATCATCTGCTCGCAGTACATCGCCCAGCCCTCCACGAACTCGGGCGCGTCGACGAGCGACCGGACGAGACTCGGATGAGTGATCGCCGCGGCCAGCTGCTGGTGGTGACCGGGGTACGCCTCGTGGATGCTGGTGTTGTAGATCGAGGCGTAGTTGTGCTCGCGCATCGCGCCTGGGTCGTCGCTCACTGACGGCGTCACCACATAGAGGCCTTTTCGCCCTTCCACGGCACCGAACTTGGGCGGGCTGAAGTACGCGGCGAAGGGCATCACGTTGCGCAGGTATTCGGGTGTCTCGATGACCGTGATTGACTCCCCCTGCGGCATCGACGCGATGCCGTGGTCGACGATGTACCGGCGGGCCTCATCCATCGCCCGGCGGTAGGCCTCGAGCGCAGCGCCGAAGTCGGTGGGGTGGTCTGACTTGACCCGATCGACGACCTCCTGCTCAGTTGCCCCGGCGTCGATCTCGCGGGCAATCCGCCCACGCGCCTCGCGGTTCGACGCCAGCTGTTGCTCGCCGATGGCGAGTATCTGGTCCGTGTCGAGGCCGTCGAATGCGCGCAGGCCGATCAGCTCGTCGTAGCGCTCAGCACCCAGCGCAAAGACGTCGGTGGCCGAGCCCAAGCGCTCACGCAGCCACGCCCCGTACGTTTCCAGGGCCCGCGCCGTGGCGACGGAAGCGCGTTCCAGCCGTTTGACCTCGGAGTGACCGACCCCGAGATGTTGTCGCGCAGTGGCGACGACCTCGTCGAACAGGGAGGTCACTGTGCCCGTGGATTCGAGCTCGAGCTCGTTCCACAGCCGGACCGGAGGACTGCCGTCTAGCCGAGTCTTCTGCTCCTCGATATGTCGTGGCGCGGCCTCGAGACGCGAGGCAATCGCAGACAGTCGCTCGTCCAACGGCCGCGTGCCACGCGCGAAGACGAGGAAGATCCCGTCCCCGATCTCGTCGGTCGCGTTCACTCGGCGCTCCCACACGCGGTGTACGTCGTCGTCGAAGATCTGCCGGCGTGTGCTGAACAGGGCGAGCTCACGCTCGGTGGCGTAGTACGACGAGAGCTGGTTCTCGTCGATCGCTTCGACAGCCGTGGCGAATGCGCGCGCGGCGTCGATTTCGGCCAGAAGGGCTTCGCGGCTCCCATCGGCGAGCTGCCCGTCGTGCTCGTCCAGGCCGAGGTAGGTGGCGAAGACCGGAAAGCGCCGCATCACCTCGTCGAAGCGGTCGCGGACGAGCGAGTCCAGCTCCAGATCCGCCGCCGTTGCTGGCGGCGGCACTACCGACTCGGACAGGTGGCTCGGGGTGTCCTCTCGGTGGACCGTCACGCCGCGGTGGCTTCGGCCTGTGGCGCCAGCCCCACGGTGTGAAGGGCACGTTTCGTGCCCGCGATGGCCTGATCGACGTCTGCCCCGGAGATGCCATAGTGCGTCACGGCACGGATCCGGTCGCTGCCCGGGTAGTCGATCATCCACACGCCTTCGTCGCGCAGTGCGTCGAGAAACTTCACGCGCATCTCCCTGCGCGAAAGCTCGAAGAACACGAAGTTGGTGCGCACGCGCGCGGGCTCCAGGCCGACGATGCCGCGCAGGTTTGCCAGCCCGTCGGCCAGCCGCCTGGCGTTGGCGTGGTCTTCGACCATCCGATCGATCATCCCGTCCGCGCCATCGCGCAGGGCGATCACACCCGCGGCGGCGAGCACGCCCGCCTGGCGCATGCCGCCGCCGAGCAGCTTCCGTGCTCGGCGCGCCTTCCAGATGAAGTCATTCGAGCCGACGACGACCGATCCCACAGGACAGGAGAGGCCCTTCGACAGGCAAAAGGTCGCCGAGTCCGCCGGGCCGAGCAGCTTGCGCACGGGCGTACCGAGCGCCACCGAGGCGTTGAAGATCCGCGCGCCGTCGACGTGGAGCGGCACGCGCTTCTCCGCGGCAACCTTGCCCACGGCCTGGACGTAGTCCGCCGGCAGTGGCTGTGCCATTGAGTCCGAGTGCGTGTTCTCGAGCATCACAAGCGCCGTGATCGGGTCGTGCACGTCGTCAGGGTTTCGGAACGCGCGGCGGATGGATTCGAGATCCATCTTGCCCTCATCGTCCCACGGCAGAAGACGCATCGACGCGCCGACGACGACGGCGTGGTTGGCTGCTTCGTGAGCAAAAGTGTGGGCGCCCTCACCTGCGATGATCTCGCCGCCGCGCGGCACTTGAGCCATCAGGCTGACGAGGTTGCCCATCGTGCCGCTCGCGACGAACAGCCCGGATTGCTTGCCGGTCAGCTCCGCGGCACGTTCCTCGAGCGCGATCACGGTCGGGTCATCTCCGAACACGTCATCGCCCAGCTCAGCCTCGGCCATGGCCCGACGCATCTCGGGCGTGGGGTGGGTGACGGTGTCGGAGCGCAGGTCGATGGGGTGTTCGGTCATGGGGACGGCGAGTATATGTGCGCCCGCCCCTTCGACTCCGCGCGCTCGCATCGGAACTAACGGACGGTCCGGGGAGTCTTAGACCGATCGACCGCAATCAAACAAGGAGACTCGGCGATGGGTCCTGACACTTCGGCTTCCCGATCACGAACAGGCAGGTTCGCCCGCCCATTTGCAGCCTTAGCGGGTGCACTCGTTGCGCTGGTAGTGGCCGCCGGCCCGGTTTTCGCCTGCGGCGGACTCATCGGACCCAACGGCGCTGTAAACCTCTTAAGCACGACGACGCTTGCCGCGTATCACGACGGCATTGAGCACTACGTGACGTCGTTCGAGTTCGCCGGTGGCGGCGGCCAGTTTGGCTCGCTCGTTCCGCTCCCGGGCGTGCCCAGCGAGGTTGTCCGTGGCGGCGACTGGACACTGCAGCGTCTCGTCCGCGAGACCGACCCGATTCCGCAGCCCGCCGCAGGGGAGTCGCTCCAGTCCGCCGATCGCGCCGCCGAGGTGCTGCTGGAGGTGCGCATCGACGCCCTCGACATCACCGTCCTGCGCGGTGGCGCGAACGAGGTCGGTCAATGGGCAACCGACCACGGCTTCCGCTTGCCGCCCGATGCCCCGGAGGTGCTCGACTTCTACGCCAACCGAAGCCCGATTTTTCTGGCGGCCGTCTTCGATGCCGACGCGGCTGCGGAGCGCGGCCAGGCTGTCGGCGACGGAACGCCGGTCCACATCACGATTCCGACCGATAACCCATGGGTTCCGCTGCGCATCCTGGGCCTGGGCAAATCAGCCGCGGAGCGAGTAGAGGCTGACGTCTACCTCCTCACGGACAACGCGCCGAGGATGCTGCCCAACCCCGCCAACGCCGACAATGGCCTCTTTCTCGAGCACTACGCGCCGGCGAGTGACCTGCTGCTGGCCGACTTGCGCGCGGACGCCGGAATGGGCTGGGTGCCGGAAAGCGGCTGGCTGACGAAGGTGGCCATCGACGCCGCGGCGGCCGATCTGAGCTTCGATCTTGCGATCGATGCGTCGGGTCGCGGGCAACCGTCGCTGGTCAGGGCCGGTTTCGCCCTAGGGTCCCGTGAGTTCGCGACAGCGGCCGCCAATTTCGATTGGCTTCTCGCAGCGGCCGTCGTTCTCGCGATTGGGTTCTGGTTCTCCGCGCGGACTCTCGGTCGGCGGAGGTTGGCGCACCCGAACGCAGCGTGACTCTCAGTCGGCTCGCCGACCGGCTCGCGGTCTTCGCCTTCGTCCTTTTGTTCGGACTGGGGATGGGGCTGATCGCCGTTGACCCGGTGGCGAGCGCGCCGGTTCGCGTCGAGATACGCATCCGGTATTCGCATTTCGAACCTGCGGCCGTGACGGTGCCGCATGGGCGTCCAGTTACCTTTGTACTGCACAACGACGATCCGATCGCGCATGAGTGGATGGTCGGCGACGAGGCTCTTCATCTTCGTCACCGCACTGGGACCGAGGAAGCCCACGCGAGCCGGCCCACAGAGGTTTCGATACCCGCGCTCGCAACCGTCGAAACCACGGTCACCTTTGAGGACCCGGTGGCCTGGCGTTACGTGTGTCACCTTCCGGGCCACGAGGCCTACGGGATGGTCGGCTTCCTGAACGCCCGCTGACTCGTGGGAGCCGTCCGAGGCTCCCTGATATTCTTCGCCTTCGCTGCCCGGACCCGTGGTGTAGCGGCCCAACATGCCAGCCTGTCACGCTGGAG
>CAZXLP010000085.1:0-6276 GCA_964642085.1 uncultured Anaerolineaceae bacterium | reverse complement strand
CACGGTTGGGTTCTGTCCCCAGCGCCCGCGCAGTCCGGTATCTACTAATTTGCTCCCAGCGTGTCGCCGACGCGAATGGTTCCCTGATCGATCACGAGGGCGCCCACGGCGAGGCACGCATCACGCTCACGAGCGATCGTTCGCAGCACATCGAGATCACGCTCGATGCCTCCGGCTTGTGCGCGCGTCGTCATCACGCACCGTTTGATCCGCATGTCGACGTTGAGCGTCGCCTCGCCGAGGGTGACTCTCGATCCGACAAGGGAGTCCTCGCCTTCGCCGTCGAGCAGTACGTTCGCCCTGAAACGACGCGGATCCCACGATCCCGTCGTCGCGGTCGACACAAGCGACACCCGCGCACCGGGGTTGTCGTGAAATGCCCTCGCAGCTCCGTCGAAAGGCTCCCAATCACTCGTCGACTCATGCTCGAAGTCGACCACGTTCTCATAGCGGCGAGCCGCCTCCGTCGCAGCCGAACGCAGCGCCACGGATCGGCCGAGCCAGTCCGACAACGTGCTGTCATCTCCTGCCAGTGAACCATCCGGCAACGTGATCGCCGCAGTACCGTCAGCGCGCATGCGTGCCGACGCGAACAGCAGTTCAGGAACACGCCGACCGGTCAAACCCAATCCGGACTCCACGTCGTAGATGGCGAACTGACGATCACCTTCGAGACCATCCGCAGTCACTGCCACTGCATCAAGCCGCTCGCCTTGTAGCGACTTGACGGGATAGCGCCACAGCTCAGCGATCTGCACGCCACCGAACATACAACGGAGCCTTCCGCCTCTGAGGGCGAGACGGGTTCACCGGGAGGCTTGTCAAGGGACATTCCCGAACACTGGCGCACGCGTCCGTCCTAAGCGCCTACCGAGAAATCGTCCTATCCAGTCGAGTCTCCCGGACAGGTTGAGCATCGCATACGTCGCGTACGGCGGTGGCGAGTTGATCTGGCGTGACGGGCTTTTGCAGGTAGAGATCGTCGGATTTCACCCCGTACTGTGCGGTTTTTTCTCGCGAGAAGCCTGAGATGTAGATGACTTTCAGCTCGGGTCGCGTGCAGGCGAGCGCTTGGGCGAGTTCCGGCCCCGAGGCGTGCGGTGGCATGACCACGTCGGTGACGAGAACGCGGATGTTTCCGACGTGGTGAGCGGCTACCTCGATTGCCTCAGCCGCACTCTCAGCCTCGAGAACGACGTAGCCCTCGTCTTCCAGGATCAGTCGCTCGAAGGCTCGGACGCTCGCGGAGTCGTCCACGAGCAGGATCGTCTCCGCGCTTTCATCGAACGCCGGAAGGATGTCCTGCGTGGTTGTGGCCGGCGCGAGCCGGGGGAAGAGGAGCTCGAACCTCGTTCCCACGCCGGCGGTACTGGCAACGGTGATCGTGCCTCCGCTCTGCTCGACGATGGCGGCGACCATGGGCAATCCGAGACCCGTTCCTTCGCCGCGTTCCTTTGTCGTGAAGAACGGCTCGAAGATGCGCTTGCGGGTTGTCTCGTCCATGCCAACACCGGTGTCGGTGACCGCGAGGCGCACCGACGATCCGGCGGTTGCTGCGGCGGCGTCTTCGTCGTCGGGGTCGACGTTCGCGACCTCGATCGTCAGCCGTCCTCCGCCGGGCATGGCCTGGCCTGCATTGACGGCAAGGTTCATCAGCACCTGCTCGAGCTCACCGGTGTCCCCACGGATCGTCCCGAGTCTGCTCTCGGCGGCAACGACGACCTCGACACCGGCCGGGAGAATGCTGGGCAGGAGCTGCTTGATCCCCACGACGACGGAGTTCAGGTCGATCGCTCCTGGTTCGGCGTTCTGTCTTCGGCTGAAGGTGAGCAGCTGGTTGCTGATCGCGGCCGCGCGCTCGCCCGCGGCCGCGATCTGCTCGATGTTCGGGCGAACGGGATCATTCGGGTCGAGATCCCTGAGCGTCAGCTCGCTGTACCCATTCACAGCCGACAGCATGTTGTTGAAGTCGTGTGCGATTCCGGCGGCGAGCATGCCGACAGCTTCGGCCTTCTGCGCATGGAGCAGGTTCGTCTCCATCTGCTTGCGCTCCGTCACGTCGCGATTGATGCCGATCATCTTCGTCGTGCCCGTGTCTGTTGTGACCAGGCGACCGTTGCCTTCGAGCCAGCGGACTGTCCCGTCCGGCCAGACGACCCGATACGTGGTCGCGGTGGTAAAGAGCCTGTCCTCGCGAGCCCGCTCGACCTCTTGGCTGAGGACGCCTCGATCGTCGCGATGAACGCAGGCAAGGAAGTCCTGGTGGCTGCCGCCGAACTCTCCGGGAGCCAAGCCGAGCATCGGGTAAAGGGTGTCCGACCACAGCTCCTCGTCTGTGTCGATGTTCCATTCCCACCAGCCCATCGAGCCGGCTTCGAGTGCCAGCCGCAGCCGCTCCGCGTTGTCTCGAATCGACACCTGCGCATCGTGCTCGGCGGTGACGTCGCGGACGATGAAGGAGTAGCCCTCCGCCGGGAGAGGAGAGCGGCTGATCCGCAGCCAGCGCAAGCCGCGCTCGGCTTGCAACCGAAGAACGACAGCGTCTGCGTCAGAGCCCGGTTTTGATGGCGCCACGAAGCCGGCCCAGGCCTCTTCGCTCGCATCTCGCAAGTCGAGCACGGCGGCGGGCTCTTGCCCCACGACGTCTTCCGCCGCGAGCCCGGAGAGCCGACTCATCGCCGGGTTCCACAGCTGGATCAGTCCATCCCCGTCGACGGAGAAAATCCCGTCCCACGACGAGCTGACGAGATCGTCCAGCGTCCGGCGCTCGCGTCGGGCGCGGGCGTGCCCAGAAAAGGCGAAACTCAAGGCAAGCATCGCAGCAAAGGCGAACGGAACCGTCCAGGCGTGGCTTAGCGCCGCAAGCCCCGCGAGCAAACCCACTGAGAGGCTCCCTGCGAGGAGAAGGGCCTCCGGGCGCAGACCCTCGACGAAGTCTCGGCGGAACGATGTCCCCAGCGCGATTGCCAGTACGCCCGAGACGGCGGCTCGCGTTGCTGTTGCGAAGATGAACGCGCCAAGGAGAACCGCAAAGACGCGACGGGCGCTGATCTCCTGGGTTCCCGCAACCAAATCCACCGCGGTCAGTCCCAAGGCCGCGGCACCCGTGTAGCTCCCAATGTTGAAGACCGATTTTAGGACACCCCGGCGAGCCAAGATGTTCGCGGCTATCGCTCCGGCTACGACGGCCATGAGAGCGGCGATCGGAGAGAAGGCGAGCGCCATGAACACGAAGAGCGCCTCCTCGTGCCCCTGCGTTTCGGACTGCCCTCGCCCCTTCGCGAGCTTCACCGCCGTCGCTCCTTCCACCGCGATCAGGACTGCAATCAGGGCGACCAGCCAGGGACGGTCGAAGTCGCCTACGTCGGTGAGAAACAACGCGCCGACACAGGCCAGTGCAACCGTCACTACCGTCGCGACATAGAGAGAGACAGCGTGTGGGCGGGGATGTGGGTCGCGCATACTCCTTGCCTCAATCGGCAGGGCGTTCTTTGGACTTTAGGCAGCTCGCGCGCCGCAGCGAGGTCGTCGCGACCGGCGCACGAACTCAACGTCCTCCTCGCGTCTCCGGCTTCGCGCAGATACTGCGGGAGCGGGCTTTGGCTCGGTCGGAGCTGCTCGCGTTTGAATAGACGCGCTCTATCGAAGGCGTCGACGCAAACGTCGAACGGGGGACAGCGGCTCTGGATTTGGGTCGATGATGTGTGCAGCGCGGACGATCTGCGCGCGAGCACCCGATCGAGAACTAGAGGCGTTTCTGTTAAAGCGGTCAGCATGAACCACAACCACTCCCTTACCCGAGAACCGAGACACTCCGCGAACGATGTGGAGTCCGCAGCCGAGCCCGCCGCGACGGCCCCGAGGATTCTGATCTGCGATGACGAGGAGGCTCTGCGCGCGCTTGTTCGCGCTGCGCTCGGAAGCGGCGGTTACTCGTTCGCGGAGGCTGAAGACGGCGACCGGGCGCTCGAGCTTGCGCGGCGTCTTCGCCCGGACCTGATCCTCCTCGATGTGATGATGCCGGGCCGGAGCGGGCTCGAGGTGCTGGCTGAGCTCCGCGCTGATCCCGCGCTTGCGGCGATCCCGGTGATCGTGGTGACAGCGCGGGCGCAGACGAGCGATCGTGAGGCGGTCGCGCAATCGCACGCGGTCCGCTATCTACCGAAGCCCTTTCGCATCGCGGAGCTCGTCGCCGCCGTCGAGGAGTTCCTCCCACGCCGATGAGCTTCCTGCGTCGGGCCATCAGGCGGTTGCGGGGAGCAGACTCAGGGAAGGATGCGATCGCGCCGGTGATGCGCGGGGTCGAGAACCTGCGGCAGCTGGAGATCGGGATCGCGTGGGCGCGCCTGCTCGCTGTGCCGTTCGCGCTGCTCGAGGTCGGGCTGTTCACGAGCGGCTACCCGCCTGGCTACGAGCGCTGGGCCTGGCTGGCGACCGGCGTGCTCGCGCTCGGAGCGGTCTTGCTCTTCTGGCTCGCGCGGCGGGAGTGGAGCTACACAGGGCAGAGGAAGCTCGGCCTGCTCGCGCTCGCGTTCGACGCGGCGCTCGTCTTCGCCTTCATCTTCGTCTTCGCATTCGAGACGGGGACGCCGACGCGCCAGGTCGTGGTCGTGGTGGTGATCGAGGCCGCGCTTCGCTTCGGGATTGCCGGTGGGCTCGCGCTCGCGCTCGCCTTCGTGCCCGCACTCGCGGCCGTCGAGTGGTGGCGGACGGAGCGGTTCGGGCCGCGCGCCTACTTCCTCGACCACGTCGCGCTCTCGGTCGTGATGCTGATCCTCGTCATCCTGCTAGTCGGCGGGCTCGTCGAGCGGCTAAACCGGCGCGCCGATGAGCTCCGGCGGTTGGCGAGCCTCAACAGGGCGGTGCTGGAGGCAAACCGGGAGGGCGTCGTCGTCACCGACCCGGTGGGGCGAGTGGTGGTCGTGAACTCCGCCGCCCGCCAGATCGGCGCCCGGCACGGCCTTCGTGACGAGGCGTCTGCGGCCGAGATCCTTGCCGCGGTCGCGCCGACCACGACCGACCCTGAGCAATTCGTCGCGATCGCCCGAGCGATCGCCGCCGACCCGGAGCACGAGGGGCTCGATGAGTACGAGCTCGCCGCGTCGGGCGACGTGTTTCAGCGATTCACCGCTCCCGTGCGCGACTTGTCCGGTGCGATCATAGGCCGCGTCTTCGTCCTCCGCGACGTGACGGCGGAGAGGGTCGCTGAGCGTGCCAAGTCGGAGCTGCTCGGTACGGTCTCGCACGAGCTGCGCACACCGCTGACGAGCATCCTCGGCTTCGCCGAGCTGCTCGCGACCAAGGAGGTGGACGCGGCGACTGCGCGGCGGTACGGGAAGACGATCGAGGACGAGGCGAGCCGGCTCGCCCGCATCGTCGACGACCTGCTCGACCTGCAGCAACTCGAAGCCGGAAGCCTCGCTCCCACGAGCGAGCCCGTCGACCTCCGCACGCTTCTACAGGAGCAGGTCAGCCGTTTCGCCGGCGAGAATCCGGGGCACACGCTCACGCTCGAGGTTCCCGAGCAGCCGCTCCAGGTTCGGGGCGATCCCAAGCGGCTCGTTCAGGTGATCGCGAGCCTGGTCTCGAACGCGATCAAGTACTCGCCGGAGGGAGGCCAGGTCGAGCTGAGGGCGGACGAGCCAACCGGCGGCTTCGTGCGCGTCTCCGTCAGCGACGCGGGCGTCGGCATCCCCCTCGACCAGCAGCCGCAGGTCTTCGAGGGCTTCTTTCGCGCCGACTCCACCGACACGCGCACGATCTACGGCGCCGGGCTAGGGCTCGCCCTTTCGCGTCGGCTGATCGAGGCCCACGGGGGCCGGATCGGCTTCGAGAGCACCGAGGGCGAGGGCTCGACCTTCTGGTTCGAGCTCCCAGCGCACCCACCGCTTGCTTCCTCGTCTGCGCGAACGCACGAGTGAGGCTCTGCCGCTGCGCCTTCGCTGTACGTGGGCGGCGTCGTGGTGCTCGCCGGACTTGCCGTGGTCGAGGTGAGGCTCGTCGCGGAGAAATCACACGGTCCAATGGCTGACGGAACTCATTCGCCGAAGAACCGGTCAAGCATTCAACTTTGCAACGGATAGTGCCGATAGTCACGGCATGAGGTTTTTCAGCCGCTCTTGCGGCCACGGGGATTGCGGCGCTCGTCCTCTTTTAGGCAACGCCCCTGCTTGATACGGCTCGGGCCTCGAGCGACGTTACGCCTCGGGTGACATTCCGCAACGCTGGCCCATCCGACCATTCTGGCCTCCGTAACTAGTTGTCCTGCCTACACAG
>CAZXLP010000084.1:0-6358 GCA_964642085.1 uncultured Anaerolineaceae bacterium | reverse complement strand
ATCAGCTCGAGGATCTGCGCCTGGATGGTCACGTCGAGCGCGGTGGTGGGCTCGTCAGCGAGCAGCAGCTTGGGATCGCAGGCCAGGGCGATGGCGATCATCGCGCGCTGGCGCATGCCGCCCGAGAACTGGAACGGGTAGTCGTTCAGCCGATCGCGCGGACGCGGGATGCCGACCTTGGACAGCAGCTCCACGACGCGGTCCTTGGCGGCACGCGGTGAGAGGCCCATGTGCTGGCGAATCGACTCGGAGACCTGGTAGCCGATCGTGAGGGTCGGGTTCAGGCTGCTCAACGGGTCCTGGAAGATGAAGCCGATGTCCTTGCCCCTCAGCCGGCGCATCTCGTCTGTCGAGAGCTTCAGCAGGTCGACGCCCTCGAAGAGGATCTCGCCGGCGACGATCTTGCCCGGCGGATCGGGTACCAGGCGTGTCAGCGACAGGGCCGTAACCGATTTGCCGCAGCCGGATTCGCCGACGAGGCCCAGCGTCTCGCCATAGCCGAGCTCGAAGCTGACGTTGTCGACCGCGTGGACGACGCCGTCGGCCGTGAAGAACTGGGTCGAGAGGTTACGGACCTCGAGCAGGTTCTCCGCCTTGGCGCGCTTTACCTCGCGTTCCGCAACCTCGGTTGCCAGTTGGCCGTCGAGGCTGATCTCGGCCCCGGCGGCCACGGACGCGCGGTCGGTGGCGGGTCCCAAGCTACTGCTTTCCCTTGAGCTTGGGATCCAGGGCGTCTCGAAGCCCATCGCCCAGGAACGTGAAACTGATCAGCGCCAGGGCGATCATGATGCCGGGCAGATAGACGAGATGCGGCGACTCCCGGATGAGCGGCTGTCCGGCCGCGATCAGGCTGCCCCATGACGCTCGCGGAGGTTGGACACCGACACCGAGGTAGGCCAGGGTCGCCTCGGCCAGGATGGCACCGGGGATGCCCAGCGTGACGGCGACGATGATCGGCCCGATCGCGTTGGGTAGAAGGTGGCGGACCACGATGTTCCGGTCGCGGACGCCGAGAGCATGAGCCGCTTCCACGAACTCCATCTCCTTGAGCGAGAGCAACTGACCGCGAACGAGCCGGGCAACCGTGACCCACGACGTGAGTCCGATCGCCACGAACACGAGGAAGAGGCCGCTGTAGAGCCGACCGAACGCCGTATCCCGGAACGCGACCGACATCAGGATAATGAGCAGCAGGTCCGGGAACGCATACATGACGTCGGTAAAGCGCATCAGGTACGTGTCGAGCCGCCCACCGAACCAACCCGCCAGGGCGCCGATCGGCAGGCCGATCGTGAGCACGACAATCTGCACCACCAGCGCCACGCTGAGGCTGATCTGGGCGCCGTCCATGATCCGGCTCAGGATGTCCGCGCCAAGTCTGTCGGTGCCGAGGAGGTGGGCGGGACTCTGTAGCGGAACAAGGGCGCGGTAGTTGTTGGCGACGATTGCCGGGGTGTCCTGCAGGTCGTACGGCCACGGTGCGAAGCGCGGACCGAGTATCCCGAGAACCACCAGGAATCCGACGAACAGGAGGCCCAGGATCGCCAGCCGGTTCTTGATCAGACGGCCGAATGCGTCTCGCCAAATGCCGGTGCTGCGCCGCGCCTCGACGCTTCCGGGCGCGACAGCCGTGGTCCTGGAGGCCATCTAGTCGACCCTTCTCAGCTGTAGCGAATGCGCGGGTCGATATACCCGTACAGGACGTCGACCACGACATTCAAGGCAGCCACGGCAAACGCGTAGATCACGGTCATCGCCATGATCAGGCTGTAATCGCGCTGGATGATCCCCTGCACGTAGTACTTGCCGATGCCCGGGATACCGAAGAACGCCTCGATGATGAACGAGCCGGTCACCAGGAACGCGAGGATGGGGCCGAGGATCGTCACCACCGGGATGAGCGCGTTGCGGATCATGTGGCGCACGACAACTGCCCGCTCGCGCAGGCCCTTGCTGTGGGCGGTGCGAACGTAGTCCTTGCGCGTCACCTCGAGCATGGACGCGCGCGTATAACGGGCGATCTGGGCTATCTGGTATCCGGCCAGGGCCAGGACGGGCATGACCCACGTGTCGGGACCCTTCCAGCCTAACGGCGGGAGCGCCTTCAGCCACACGCTGAACACGACGATCAGCAGGATGGCCAGCACGAAGCTGGGCGTCGCGATTCCGAGCATCGAGATACCTGTCGCCAGATAGTCCGGCCAGCGGTTATGACCGAGCGCGGCGATGATCCCGAGCGGGATCCCGACCGCGATGGCGAGGACGAAGGCCATGATGCCGAGCTGCAGGGTGGCCGGCAGTCCCTCGGCGATGATCTGGTTGATGCTCCGATCGGCGTACTTGAAGGATGGACCGAAGTCGCCGCGCATGAAGTCGAAGACCCAGCGTCCGTACTGCTGCCAGATCGGCTCGTTGAGGTGGTACTTGGCTGCTATCGCTCGTTCGACGCCGCCGTAGACCTGCTTCTCGCTCGACCACGGGCCACCCGGCACGAGGTGCATCAGGGTGAACGTGATGAGCGTCACCACGAAGAGCACGGGGATCAGCCACAGGATCCGCCGGACGAGATAGCCCGCCATTTCGCAACTCGCTAGCTATTCGGAATTGCCTTGCTCGCGAAAGAGACGCTGATTGTGCCATATAGATCTGTGGGCCGGCCATACGGCCGGCCCACAGGTTTTCGAGTCTTGCCTTGCGCGAACTGCTTCGCGCCGGGCGTGACTTAGTGAGCGAGGATCTTGATGGACTCGTAGAAGACATCACCAATGTTCTGGTGATCCGATGACGTCTGCATGATGTCCGAAACCCACGGACGAACCAGGCGTACGCCCTCGCCGTAGCGAAGGAAGATCACTGGAGCATCGGTCGCGAGCAGCTCTTCTGCCGAGTGGTAGAAGGGCACCGCCTCGTCGTAGGTTGCGGCCGCGGCGCCCTCATTGAGGAGGTCGTCGTAGTCGGCGTTGCAGTACTTCGAGTTGTTGTTGCCTGCGCCGCAGGCGAACAGGTCGCGGTTCTGATTGTCAGGATGCGGGAAGTCCGCGCCCCAACCATTGCGCGCGATGTCATAGACGTTGCCGGCACGCCGCTCGGTCCGGAAGGTACCGAAGTCGGTGCAGCGGATGTCCATCTGCCCGCCGCTGAAGCCGAGGTTCTGCCGCCATACCTGGGCGAGGTACAGGACTCGGTCATCGTGTCCGGCGTCGCAGTTATAGCCGAACCGCAGGGGGGCGAGCAGCTTGACGCGTGCACGCCCGACGCACTCGGGATAGTCGCCAGGGGTTGTCCCCTCGGCGACTACAACGCCGGATCCGACGCAGTCATCTGCCGTGACTGTCGCGGGATCGGTTATTTCCGGAATGCCTAGCTCGTCAAGAGCCGTCTGCATCAAGGCAGCGGCCGCGACGAGATCGAACGGATACGGATCGGTTTCCGTCGGGAAGCCGGGGATGCCCGGCATCGTCGGCGTGTTCGCGACGAGTCCGAGGCCAGCGAAGCCGACCTGGATCATCTCGTTCTTGTCGACGGCCTGGGTCAGAGCCCCGCGGAAGTTCTTGTTCTGCGAGGGGCTGCCGCCTGGGACACGGGCATCAGCACCTACTGCCGCGTTGGGCGGGCAGAGGATGTCGCCGGCCGGGTCCGTGGCGAGGCAGTTGGCGAAGTCGTAGTACTCGATGCCAAGAGACGGGCCTCGGTTGGCCATGGGGCTGAGGGCCGGATCGTCGAGGACTCGCCGGACCTCGCTCGACGGCAGGCTTACGAGATCAAGGTCGCCGCGCTCGAAGGCCGCGACAGCCGCGGCAGGAGCGCCGCCGATGGTCATCTCGATGCGCTTGAGGGTGGGCATGATCGGGCCGGTGTAGAACTCATTCGGCACGAGCACCATCTGGCTGCCGTGGCTCCAGCTCTCGATCTTGAACGGACCAGATGTAACGATGTCGGCCGCCTCGGCCCAGGTGGTCTGGGTCGCGGGAACGGGCGTCAGGAGCCACATCGCGACGATGTTGTTCCAGAAGCTGGTGGCCGTCTTGAGCGTGAAGACGACGTGGGTGTCGTCAGGTGCTGCGACGCCGATCTCCGCGAGGAGACCTTCGATCACTGCGTCGTCAAAGCTGCCGGTCTCTGGATCGAGGTAGGGCGTATCGCCTTCGCTGCAACCGAAGTCGGTGCCGAGGACGGCATCGACGCCGGCGATCCAGCAGGCCTCGTAGCCGTAGTCGAACGCGTTGCGCGGGTCGGCCAGGGATCGTGCCGCGCGTACGAAGTCGCCAGCAACGATTGTGCTGCCGTCGCTGTACTTGTGGTCGCCGAGCTCAAAGGTGTAGATCAGGCCGTCATCGCTGATCGTCGGCATGGCCGTCGCCAGTTCTGGCCGCAGGCTCTGATCCTGGTTGTAGTACAGCAAGCCACGCTGGATGCCGCCGAGAATTGCAATCTCATCGGATCCGGAAGCTGCCTGGGGCCTGATCGAGCGCGGGTCGGTTGCGCCTAAATAGATGCGCAGGACCTGATTGGGATCAAGTCCACCATCGGGCGGTGTGCTCGTCTCGGCTGTTGGCGTAGCGACCGGCGCTGGGGTGGCCGTTTGACCCGGCGGCAGGGTCGGGCCCGGGGTCGCCGCTGTCGAAGCAGGAGCGCTGGCTGGTGGTGCGTTGGTTACACCAGGCGTGCTCGTACACGCGAGCGCCAGGATCATGAGCGGAGCCAGCCATGCAAAGCTCCGTCGAGTCCGTAGACTCATCAATGTAGTTCCTCCTCTGTGCGAATCTGGGCGGCCGCATGGCACGCCCTTAGATCGCTCTGCTCCCCGACGGCGTCGCGTCACGCGCGTGCGCGAACGTCTCCCACGCCGTGGGGCGCCGGAATTATAGGTGCGGGCGGAAACCGAGTGTCAACTAGTTGCGGCTTCTTAAGGTGCCCGAGCGTGGAGCCCAGGCAGAAGCGCGTTGAATCTGCCTACTGAGGACAGACGGGCTCGGCCCCGGTCATTGGCCGCCAGCGAAGATCGGGATGGCGGGCAGCGGTGGCCTCGTCCAGGCGCCGCACCGGCGATGCGTGTGGGGCGCTGGTGACCGTTTCGGGTTCGCGTCGCGCTTCCTCGGCGATCTCGATCAGCGCTTCGGCAAAGGCGTCCAGCGTCTCGACCGATTCCGTCTCGGTCGGTTCGACCAGCATCCCCTCCTCCACGATCAACGGGAAGTAGATCGTCGGCGGGTGATAGCCGTGGTCGATCAGGCGCTTGGCGATGTCGAGCATGCGCACGCCCGTCTCGGCCCTGATCTTCCTTGCGCTGGCCACGAACTCATGCTTGCTGACCTGGGCATAGGGCATCTCGTAGGTGCCGGCCAACTGATGCCGAAGGTAGTTGGCGGCAAGCACGGCATCTTCGCTGACCTGCTCCAGGCCGCTGCCGCCGTGGGCCAGCAGGTACGCGTACGCCCGCACGAGCACGCCGACGCTGCCCTGGTACGACCTGACACGGCCGATCGATTCGGGGCGATCCCCGGCGCGCTCCAGCCGGAAACTGGGCATGTCGTCCGAGCTGCCTTCCTCGCGCAGGACGCGCGGCCACGGCAGGAACGGCGCGAGCTTGTCATTGACCGCGACCGGACCTGCGCCCGGCCCTCCACCGCCGTGCGGCGTCGAGAAGGTCTTGTGGGTGTTGAAATGCATCACGTCGAAACCGGCCTGGCCGGGCTTGAACTTGCCCAGGATGGCGTTCATGTTCGCGCCGTCCATGTAGGCCAGCGCACCGGCGGCGTGGACAGCCTCGAGCACCTCGCCGATGCCCATCTCGAATAGGCCGAGGGTCGATGGGTTGGTGAGCATCACGGCGGCAGTGCGTGGGCCGAGAGCCGCCTTGAGCGCGCCGAGATCCACCTGGCCAGCAGCGTCCGACGGGATGGTCACCGTCTTGAAGCCGGCCATCGAGGCGGTCGCCGGGTTCGTCCCGTGCGACGAGTCGGGGACGATGACCTCGAGGCGTTCGGTGTCACCGCGCGACAGGTGGTAGGCGCGGATCATCAGGATCCCTGTCAGCTCGCCGTGCGCTCCGGCTGCGGGTTGGAGCGTGGCAGCGCGCATCCCGCTGATCTCGACCAGCCAGCGCTCCAGCTCCCACATCAGCTCCAGAGTGCCTTGCGCTGCCGCATCGGGCGCCAGCGGATGGAGCGCTGCGAATCCGGGCAGTCGGGCTGCCCACTCGTTGATCTTGGGGTTGAACTTCATCGTGCACGAGCCGAGCGGGTAGAAACCGGTGTCGACGGCGAAGTTGAGCTGCGACAGGTTGACGAAGTGGCGAATCACTTCGGGCTCGTTGAGCTCGGGGAGTCCGAGCGGTCGGGCGCGCCGCTGTGCGGCC
>CAZXLP010000083.1:0-6375 GCA_964642085.1 uncultured Anaerolineaceae bacterium | reverse complement strand
ATCGGCGATGTAGTAGAAGTTGCCTCCGCCGGCACGCGCCATCTGCTCGAGGAGCACCTCGTCGAAGTCGGTGCCCACGCCGAAGGTCGTCGTGGCGACACCCCGGGCGCGCAGCTCGGCTGCGTGGCGTGAGAGCTCGTCACGGTCGGTGATGCCCACGTTGGCCAGGCCGTCTGTCAGCAGGAGCGTCCGGTTGACGCCTTCCTTGGCGAGATGGAGTGCGACCTGCTCGGCGCCGCGCAACCAGCCGCCGCCGAGATTGGTCTGGTTCCGCGCATCGATCGTTGCCAGGCGAGCGAGAGCGTCCTGTCGAGCCTGCACCGTGGCCGTGGTCGAGGCGACCACCACGTCGATCACGTCGTCGTATGTGACGACGGAGAAGCGGTCGTCCGACTGAAGGCGGGCGATGGAATACTCCACCGCCTGCTTGGCCAGGCGGATCTTCTCGCCCGACATGGAGCCCGACCGATCGAGCACGAACGCCAGGTTGACCGGCGTCCGCTTGCGCTCACCCTGTTTGTGGGCGTGCGGGGCGACGACCTCGGCCAGGATGAAGCGGTTGCTGCGGTAGGTGGAGCGGATGTAGCGGCGATCGGAGCGCGCGCTGAGCTTGATTGTTGTGCAGGGCATGTCAGTCCTCCTCGAATAGTTGGCGCGCGATCCTGATCAGGTGTTCGACGCGTTTGTTGTGCTGGCGTGTGAGTGGACGGCGGATGTGCAACTCGACGTCAGGGTCGAGCGGTATGCGCTCCCACTGGGAGCGTTGGGCTTCCGGTTCGCTCACGACCGGCGAGCTGGTTCCGGGTGCGAACGCTCGGAGGGACATCGGCGGTGGCTCGGATGCCGCGGGTCGTCCCTCGCCCATGACCCGGCGGATGTAGTCGACGGCGGAGTCGGGCAGGTTCTCGAAATCGGGCGAGGAGGCGATCGTCGCCATCTCGTCGTCGCTGATCGACCGCAGGCGGGCGCGGATCTCGGCCAGGGGCAGGTGCGCGTTCTGCAGCTTCTTGATCACGCGCAGCAGCTCGAGATGGGAATCGTCATAGCGCGTGCTTGGCCCCTGCTGACCAGGTGACGGCAAGAGGCCCTGGGTGATGTAGTAACGAATGGTCCGCGGCGTGACGTCGGCGAGCTTCGCCAGGTCAGTGAGTGTGTAAGTCGGCATGGCGGTATAGTGACACTGTCACGTCACACTGTCAAGATGCCCCTGAATCCGATGCGGGCCTAGACTGACTCTGGAAACTTAGCCGCACAACCGGAGATTGCCGTGTTCAAAGACAGTCAAGCGTTCTCGAGCTTCTCGGTCGACGACGTCGACGCGGCGCGCGACTTCTACGCGGACAAGCTCGGCCTCAAGGTCGAGAAGACGCAGATGGGGACCCTCGATCTGAAACTCGGCGGACGGCCGCGGGCGTCGAGATGAAGCAGTACGACATTCCCGACATCAAGCAGGACGCCAAGGCATCGCGCGCGACGAGAACGGACCGGCGATCGCGTGGTTCACGGACCCCGCCGGCAACGTCATCGCCGTGCTGGAACTGCCCTCTTAGGTTTTGATCGCGGTGGTTGTAGGCGCCGCTATCGTGTTTTCGATAGGAGGCAAAGCCCATGCAGGATTTGATCGTCAACTTGGAGAACAAGCCCGGGACTCTCGCCCAGCTCGGGGAGGCGCTCGGCAACGCGGGCATCAACATCGAAGGTGTGTGCGGCATGGCCGGCGATGGCGGCGCGGAGGTGCACATCCTCGTCCAGAGCGCGCAGATGGCTCGGACGGCGCTCGAGGAGGTCGGCATCGCGTGCGGTGCCGAGCGCGACGTCGAGGTTGTCTCTATCGTCGACCAGCCGGGCGAGATGGGTCGTCACCTACGCAAGGTCGCCGACGCCGGCGTCAACGTCGACCTTGTCTATCTGGCGACCTCCACGCGGCTCGTCCTCGGCTCGTCGGACACCGAAGGCTTGCGCAGCGCCCTTCACGGCGGGGCGTAACGCGACTTCGCCCTGGTCGCCGAACAGGCTATGTCCGGCCGTTGTTCCACACCATGGTCCACCCGGTGGAACGGGGCGCACCCGGCGGAACGGGCGTTAGTCGAGCAGGCGGTCCGCCGCGAGTGAGAGCCTGATAACGGTCTCTGGGCCCAGGGTCGGCTGGCCGGCGCGGATCGCCTTGGTCACTGACCGGGTCGTGGCGAGCGTCACCCTGCCGATCACCCCCTCGAACCCTCGGTTCGTGGCGCCCTCGATGGCGATCACCGGATGAACCTGTGCGCCGAGCGGCTTGAGCTCGTGGCCCAGCACCTGCTCAACGGCAGTAGTCGCGCGCAGGACCTCGTCGGTTGCGCCGGAGCGCTGGCGGCCGTCGACGTAGATGGTGTCCGATGACGCGCTGATCTGGCCGGTCCATGCCTGTCGATCGACCACGAAGACGCCCGACGGACCAACGACCAGGTGGTCGACCGCGGCGTGCGCGCTGGCGACGTGTCGGTCGTCGAGGATCACGTAGCCGTAATCGGCCAGGGCGTCGAGCGCGCTGGCGTTCTGGGCGTCAGCGAGCGAAGCGCTGGGGGTGGGGCTGTTGGCCGGCCGGGATACCGCTCGACCGAACCTGCCCAGAAGGCCGCTTCCGCCGCTTGGGCCGCTTGCGGCGCCTCCGGCTGTCGCCTGCTGCTCGGGCCCAACCCATCCTCGGCGATCGCGTGACCGCTCCCATTCGAAGATCGCCTGGGTGCTGGCGTCGGCCGTCGGCTGGATCACGAGCGGATCGCGGATCCTGCGCGTGCCGTTGCATACCAGGGGGCGCCGGCAACCCCAGAAGAGGCCGTCGACCTCGTCACCGCGGCGGAGGGCGCGCACGACCATAGAGCTGCCGCAGACAGGGCAGTGCGGAGCAAGACCGGCAGCCGATGCCGCTTGTGCGGTCGTCGTCTCAACGCGTTGTGACGAGGCCATTGGACCTGTGAGGGTAAACCCATCCCGCTGATCGAGTCCATAGCCCATCGATGCACAAGTTGACTACCCGCGCCCGGCGATTTCGCAGGGGTCAACGAGGACAACCGGACCCGAGGTTCCTTTATCGGTTCTGAGGACGCGACTAGGAACCCGCGTCCACCTCGATGGTGATCGGCACGGCCCGCCGTACCGCGTCGGTGACCGGGCAGTGAGCGACGGCCCACTCGACGATTTCACGAATCGCGCCTTCGTCGGCACCCGCGGCGCGCACGCGCGCTGCAACCCTCGTGCTGAGCGGACCGGCCGGGACGCCTTGGCCCGCGTCATCGCCGATGCCGAGGATGCCCCAGTCGTTCGACTCGGAATCGACGGTTACCTCGACGTCGGAAAGCGCCACGCCAATCTGCGCGGCGCGCATCGCGATCAACGTAGCGACGCAGCTTGCCTCCGCCGCGCGGAGATACCAACCGGGCGACGCCGTCGTGTTCGTGCCGCCAACGGAAGTTGGCATGTCAGTGCTGATCGCGGCGTCGTTCGGGCCGCTGACATCGACTTGCAGGCGTTGTGGGTCGGTCAATCTGGCCGTGGCGGGTGAGTCGGTGTACTTCGCGTCGTCGGGGTTGGCGGTGAGGTAGTCGACTGCTGCGTCGAGCGCCTGCTTGATCTCTTCTTGTCCCATGGCTTGGAGTCTATTCGGCGGGCTCAGCCGAGGCGAGACGGAAACAGCCGATCGGCGTTGACTGCAACCCAGACAAGCGCTGGTTCCTTTGGTATCTCCGCTCCTCGGTCCGTCAGCGCGCCAAGCCACTTGTGACCGGACCCGGGAAATCGAGCGCCGAAGAAGTGCCGATGGTCGCTGATCAGGCTCCTGTTGCGGTTGGTGGCCCGGACGACGAAGCAGCCTCCGATCCTGGGCAGTTGGGCGTTGTCGCCGCGCATTCGGGCGACTGCGTATCGATCGACGGCCTCGATCCGGCGGCCGAAGTCGCGCACCGGTCCGCCGACGTCGTCGAACCAATCCCATACGTCCCAGAAGGCGTATTCGTCGACGCCGTGACGTTGACTGGTGCGGTGGAGCAGGACATCCGCGGCGCGCGAAGTGCGTGCATCGCGGTCGATCGGCTCCTCGGGGAGCGCCCGCCACCCGCCTCCGATCGATAGTCGGATGATTAACTCCTGGTGCCTCAGGTGGACGGCGTCCCGTGGCTGGCCTGCCGCGGACGTCTGCTTGATCCACGCGTCGAGGCTGCCACCGACGGCAAACGCCGCCCGGTTCAACGTAGGGACCGTTGCCGCGTTCCTGCCAAGTTCCAGAGCACTCCACTCGCTTTGTGAAATGCCAGCCTTGATCGCGGCGTCGGCCTGTCTCAGCCTCAGGCGAGTGCGACCATCCCTGAGCATCCGCCCGAGCTTCTTCCCAAGTTCCCTGGAAGCATCATCGGCTGCCGCTTGGACCGGTGTTCTCTTTGGCGATCGCCTGCCGCGTCCCATAACACTCGGAGTGTGGGGATCGGCGCTTATCAACGACTTATATGCGTTCTAGGCCCGCCGTCTGTCTTGGCGACACCAGAATGAGCGTGCGATCTGACCCGATAGCGGCGGAAAGAAGCTCAGCAGCGTCCGCGATGGTCAGCGCGCCGGTGCGACGCCCATCGGCATCACTGGGAGTGATACGAGATTGCCCTGCCCGACAGAGGGACGAGGGCGAGGTCCTGATTCGGCTAGGGCAGCGCGCGGACCATGCCGCCGTCGACCGCGACGATCGCGCCGGTGACGTACGAGGCGGCGGGCGAGAGCAGGAACGCGCCCACACGGCCGACTTCGGCAGGATCGCCATAACGGCCGAGGGGGATGCGTCCGATGCTCTGCTGCTGGACCTCCTCCACGCTGGTGCCGGCACTTTGAGCGCGGCCGGCGTCGAGGGTCGCGATGCGGTCGGTCGCGACACGCCCGGGCGCGATCCCGTTGATCCGAACCGGCGCGATCTCCGGCACGAGCGACTTGATCAAGCCCGCCAGCCCCGGCCGCAGCAGGTTCGAGGTCGTGAGTGCCGGGATCGGCTCACGCACGGACGACGAGAGGATGACCAGGATGGCGCCCCGCTCGCTCTCGCGCAGGTGTGGCAGTGCCGCGCGAATCAGGCGCACCGACGACCACAGGGTGCCGTCGATCGCGCGCTGCCAGTCCGCGTCGGAGAGATCCTCGAACTTGCCCGGTGGCGGTCCACCTGAGTTCACCAATAACAGATCGAGGCCGCCAAGCGCGCCAACGGCCGACGATACCGCCGCGGCCGGACCCTCCCCAGTGGCGAGGTCGACCGGTATGGACACGGCCGAGATTTCGCCAGCCAGCGCGTCCAGCCGCGCAGACGGGCGTGCCGCAACCGCCACGGCCGCACCCTCGCCAGCCAACGCCCGTGCCACGGCCGCACCCAGCCCGGCCGATCCTCCGGTCACGAGCGCCCGAGCCCCATTCAATCCCAGGTCCACCCGATAACGTTAGCGCCGCAGATGAGGGTCCGATGAGGCGGGTGCTGCTCTGGATGGCGCGCAACAACTGGATGCGGCGCAACGTGCCCCGGTTCTGGTTCGCCCGCCGCGCGGTACGCAGATTCATGCCCGGCGAAACGGCCGGGGATGCGCTCGAGGCGGCCACCAAATTCAAGCAACAGGGCATGGCGGTCATCTTCACCCGCCTCGGCGAGAACCTGACGAATCTCGACGACGCCGATGAGACAGCCGCCGACTACCTCAGCCTTCTTTCGGACGCCCACGCCAGAGGCATCCAGGCTGACCCGTCGGTCAAGCTGACGCAGCTTGGCTTCGACCTGGACCCGGACAGGGCACTCAGGCACATGCAGAGCCTCGCCGACCAGGCCGCCACACACGGACCGGACCGAACCGTCTGGATCGACATGGAAGGCTCGGCCTACACCGAGCCCACGATCGAGCTCTACGAAGGCCTGAAGGTGACCCATCCGAACACGGGCATCTGCCTCCAGGCCTACCTCAAGCGGACCTATACCGACGTCGAGCGACTGCTCCCGCTCGAGCCACGCATCCGGCTGGTGAAAGGCGCCTACGCCGAGCCTGTGGCCATCGCTTACCAGTCGCGGCGCGAGGTCGACGCGAACTACCTGGCCCTGTGCGTGTCGATGCTCGCCGCGATCAAGGCCGGCCAGCGGCTCTTCCTGGGTCTCGGCACCCATGATGTCGAGCTGGTCAAACAGGTGGCCGACCACGCGCAGTCGATCGGCCTTGGCAAGGACGCCTTCGACGTCGAGATGCTTTACGGCATCAGGTCCGACCAGCAGCGCAAGCTCAAGAAGGCCGGGTATGGCGTCCGCGTGCTGATCGCGTACGGTGAGGCCTGGTATTCGTGGTACATGCGCCGCCTCGCTGAGCGCCCCGCCAACGTCGTCTTCGCCCT
>CAZXLP010000082.1:0-6400 GCA_964642085.1 uncultured Anaerolineaceae bacterium | reverse complement strand
AACGTCAGCAGCGCGTAGTCGTTGGACGGGAACTCGACCTTCAGCACGCCGCCGACATCGACGAACTCGCCCGTCCCACCGGTTATCGCAAATCGATCCGGGTCGACGCGTGTCGGTGTGATTCCGTCGAAGGTGATCTGGCCGCGGCCTGCGAGCCTGGCTGACCCACGGCAGTGGCTGGCATAGGCCTCGAGACACTGGGCGTGGACCACGCCGACAGGCCTGGTGCCGTTGGCATTCCTCAGTCCGTCGCGGAAGACGCCGTAGTCGCCTGGACTGTCGCCCTCCTCGCCTACGTCGACAAAGGTGAAGTCGGGTCCGTAGACCTCTCGCACGGTGATCACCTTCCAGATCAGGGACGGGTCGATCTTCTGCTCGGTCGCGCCGTCCTCGAGCACGGCCACGGACGTCCGGGCGCTGTCAGGGGCATTTAGCCAGCGGTACGCGGCGCGCGACGTATTCGCGGCAACGTTGGCGGTGGTGGCCAGGATGATCGCAATCACGGCAAGTGCCGCGCCGCCGGCAAGGGGAACGCGTAAAGATCTCGGATGAGCCACTCCAACCTCCTCCGCGGCGGGCGAGCGGGGCCGGATCTCGGCCTTGGTCGACAGATGCCCCTGCCGCGCCTCGATGCTAGACGGACCGACGCGCCGTCGAGAGGTATTCGTGCCGCCGAAGGGCGCTGGACTTCCCTCAGCCCGCGCGACCAAGGGCAGCTTGGACACGCTCGCCGAGGAGTGACAGGCGCTCGACCGGCTCGTTGCTGAACACGAAACGGACGTGGCGCGCGGCGACGTCGCCGCCCCAGCCGACCATCGATGTCGCCGCGACCTTTTCTTCCAGCAACCGTCGTGAGACGTCACCCGCTTCCTGGTTCAGGGAGGCGACGTCGAGCAACAGCGACCACGCACCGGCCGGCTGGACGATGGGCAATCCACTCAGCTGACGCACGGTCTCGTCGCGCCGCCGCTGGTACTCCACGTTGGCCTCCCAGACGTGGTCGTCGCCGAGGTCAAGCCCGGCGCGCACGCCGATCTGCGAGAAGCCGCTCGGCGTGAGGCCGTTGTAGATCTGGACACGCGAGACGTCGCTGGCGAGGTCTGCGTTCGGGCAGACGACCCAGCCGATGCGCCAGGCGATCATGCGCAGCTCCAGCGCGGCCGACCCAAGGGTGACCGTACGCTCGCGCATCCCCGGCATCGAAGCGGGTTGTCGGACCTGCCGACCGTCGAACAACACGGCCTCGAACCCGCCCCAGTAGAGGAGCCACAGATCGCGCTCGCGGCAGAGCGAACATATCTGCTCCCACTCCTGGTCCGACGCTACCCAGCCGCTGGGGAACGACGCGTTGTTGATGAAGACGACGCGCGTGCGGTCGCTCACCGCGGCGGCGAGACCTTCCCGATCCAGTCGCCACTCCCCGTTCACGACGCGCAGCGGCGCCAATCGCGGCACCGCGCCGGCGAGGCGGACGCGGTTGATCATGCCCGCGTACGTTGGATCGGTGAGGATCACCTCGTCACCCGGATCGGTCAGACAGAACAGGGCATCGAGCATCGCGTCGCCTTCGCCGGAAGTAATCACGATCTGGGGACGCGCGTCGTAGGCGGGACCGCCGCGCCGCTCGATCAACCGCGCCACCGACTCCTTGAGATCGTCGCGACCGGTGAACGGAAGCCAGCTGTTTGCCTCGTCGGTGCCGATCGCCGCGCGCGTGGCTGCCATCGCTTCCGCGGGCGGCGGGATATCCGTGTCGAGGTTCTCCATGCGCAGGACGTCCGGGTCGTCACCTGCGGCAGCAGCGACGCGATCGATGTTGAAACCGGGAATCTCCGCCAACCGCTTGACGCTCACGAGTGCCTCCTAAACACGATCAGTGCAGGATCTGGGACAGGAATTGCTTTGTCCGCTCCTCCTGCGGCGCACCGAAGATCTGCGAGGGCGGGCCCTGCTCGACGATGAGGCCCTCGTCGATGAATACCATGCGGTCAGCGACAGCCCTGGCGAAGCCCATCTCGTGCGATACGCAGAGCATGGTCATGCCTGAAACGGCCAGCTCGCGCATCACCTCGAGCACCTCGTTGATCATCTCCGGGTCGAGCGCCGAGGTCGGCTCGTCGAAGAGCATGATCTTGGGCTGCATCGCGAGCGCCCGTGCGATCGCGACGCGTTGCTGCTGACCACCGGACAGCTGGGCGGGGTGCTTGTGTGCCTGCTCCGGAATGCCCACCCGCTCGAGCAGCTCCATGGCCTTCTGATCGGCCTTTTGTCGAGACCAGCGGCGCACCTTGATCGGGCCAAGGGTCACGTTCTGCAATGCAGTCAGGTGCGGGAAGAGGTTGAAGGACTGGAAAACCATGCCGATCTCGCTGCGGATCGCGGCGATGTTGCGAATGTCGTTCGTCAGCTCGATGCCATCGACGAAGATGTCGCCGCGCTGGTGCTCCTCGAGCCGGTTGATGGTGCGGATGAAGGTCGACTTGCCCGAGCCGGACGGACCGAAGATTACGATCACCTCGCCGCTCTTGACGGTCAGGTCGATGCCGCGCAAGACGTGCAGCTGGCCGAACCACTTGTGGACGTCACGGCAAACGATGATGTCGGAGCGGGCAGCCTCGTCGGTCATCGGATATCCACCCTCCCAAGCAGAGCTTCGATCATCGGGTGCCGACGCCCATTGCCGACTCCAGCCGGTAGCTGGCCTGCGACATGGTGTAGCAGAGGACGAAGAAGATGGCGCTGATGAACACGTAGACCTCGAGGTGGGCGCCGAACCATTGCGGCTGAGCGAGCACAGATCGCCCGATGGCGAGCAGCTCCAGCAGCCCTCCGCCGGCGATGAAAACCAGCGTGGTGTCTTTCAACAGGCTGATGAACAGACCGACGTTGGCCGGGATCACCGTCCTCAGCGCCTGTGGCAGGACGATGTACATGTTGCGCTGAAAAGCGTTCAGGCCGATCGCGTTGGCGGCCTCGATCTGCCCGCTCGGAATCGCCTGGAGCCCGCCGCGCACGTTCTCGGCCACGTACGCGGCAGTGAACAGCGTCAGGCCGCCGATGGCGCTGATCAGGGCGTCGATGCGCAACTCCAGGGGCAGGAAGAAGGGCAGCATCACCGACGCCATGAAGAGGATCGTGATCAGCGGCACGCCGCGAACGACCTCGATGTACGTGGTGCTGAGCACTCGGATCACCGGCAGGTCGCTTCGCCGGCCGAGAGCGAGCAGGACGCCGAACGGGAATGAAAGCACGATGCTGGCCAGGGCGAGCACGAATGTGAGCAGCAGCCCGCCCCATAGCCGCGTCGGCACCGTGGCCAACGGAGTGCCGGCGAGACCCTGGAGGACGACGAAGGCGAGCGGGACGTATAGGAGCCAGCCGATCGTCAGCGCACGCCGGGGAAGCTGCCAACGGAGGGCGACATAGAAGGTCACCCAGACCAGTGCTGCGTTGACCAGCAGTGCCCCGGCCACGAATGGGCTGAGGCCGGAGATCGGCACCAGCACCGCGATCAGTACCTGGCTGGCTGCCAGCCACATCGCCAGCGTTCGAACGGCACCGCCGGACCGGGCGGCAGTAAGGCCGGCGAGAGCCGACAGGCCGGCCAGCGCGAGCCAGATCCGCCAGGCGTGCTCGAACGGGTACTGTCCGATCAGGAAGAGCCGGAGGTTCTCAGTCACGACCCCCCAGCGCGCGTTGACTGCCCATTGCGTGGCGAGCACGCTAACCACAAGCAGAACTGCGCCGAGGACGACGGTCGCGATGCCGCTGCGCCACGAGCCGAACAGATTCTGGCGCAGCCACGCGATTGGCCCGGTGGTGTGCACGGGCGGCGGCAACCGCTCCGCGTGGCTGGTCATCGCTCCAGCACCTGGACGCGCCGGTTGTAGAGGTTCATGAACAGCGACGTGACGAGGCTGATCACCAGGTAGGTCGCCATCACGAGGACGATCACGGATACCGGCTGACCGGTCTGGTTGGCCATCGTCCTGCTGACGCTGAACAGGTCGGCGAAACCGACGGCAATTGCCAGGCTCGAGTTCTTGGCCAGGTTGAGGTACTGGCTCGTCAGCGGCGGCACGATCACGCGTAGCGCCTGCGGGAAAACGACCAGGCGCAAAGTCTGCCTATCGGACAGCCCGATGGCCTGGGCTGCCTCGATCTGCCCGCGTCGGACGGCCTGAATGCCGCCACGCACGACCTCACCGATGAAAGCTGCCGTGTAGATGACGAGGCCGACCAGCAGTGCCGTCAGCTCTGGCGAAATCGTCAGTCCACCCACGAAATTGAAGCGTTCCTGGACCGGCACGTCGAGGCGAAGCGGGCTGCCCGTCGCAACCCACGCTCCAGCGACGAAGGCGAGGATCGAGATGAGACCGACCAACCGCCAGCGACCCTCGGAACGACCAGATGCCTCTCGTCGTGAGGCGTACATGTGCAGGCCGGCGTAGATCGCCAGCCCTACCGCTAGGGCGGCGAGCCATGGAGCGAAGGCCGGCTCGGCGACCGGCCGTGGAAGAAACAGCCCTCGCTGGTTCAGGAAGATGGAGCCGGGCAGTGCGATCGAGTTCGAGATAGCCGGCAGCTGCAGCATGACCGCGTAAATGAGAACCAGCTGGACGAGGAGCGGCGTGTTGCGCATCAGCTCGACGTATCCCGAGGCGATCTTGTTCACGAGCCAGTTGTTCGACAGGCGCGCGACACCGGTGATGACCCCCAGGATCGTCGCAAGCACGATGCCGATCAGGCTCACCAGCAGCGTGTTGGCCAACCCGACGAAGAACGCGTCCCGGTATAGGTCCGTCGCGCTGTACGGGACGAGGGTCTCGCCGATCTCGAAGCCGGCGGTCGCGTCCAGGAACTCGAATCCGAAGGTGAGACCGGTCTGGCGCATGTTCGCCAGCAGGTTGTTCAACAGCCACCAGCCAACGAAGAGCACGGCCGCGAGGGTCGCCGCCTGGGCGGCGATCCGCAGCACGCGAACGTTGCGCCAGGGGGGAGTGCCTGAGCGCGGGGCCATTGGCGTCGCGGTCATTCCGGGCGCGTCGAGGGACGCATACGAGAAACCGCGGGGCAGGATTTCTCCCGCCCCGCGGCAGTGTCAGCGACTAACGATAGGGCGGTGCGTAGAGCAGGCCGCCGTCTTCGGTCCAGAGCTGGTTCGGTCCGCGCTCGAGAGCGAGGGGTGTGCTTGGCCCAAGGTTCCGGTCATAGATCTCACCGTAGTTGCCGACGGCTCCGATCATCGCGACCACCCAACCGTCGACCAGTCCAAGCGACGAGGCGAGCGTTCCTGCGTCGGGCTGGACGCCGAGCAGGCGCTTGATGACCGGGTCGGTGCTCGTATCGCGCATCTGCGTGACGTTGCCCTGGGTGATGCCCGATTCCTCGGCCTGGATGGTCGCGAATACGACCCACTTGACGATATCGAACCATTGGTCGTCACCGGACGGGACGACGGGCCCTAGGGGCTCCTTCGACATCACCACCTCCAGGATGGCGTGATCCGCCGGAGCCGCGAAACCTGAACGTCGGCCGACCAGCTGTGATCGGTCACTTGTCACGGCATCGCACCGGCCCTCGGTGTAGGCGGTGTACGTGGCGTCGATATTGTCGAACGTCAGCGGCGTGTACTCGACATTGCGCACGCGCATCTGGTCGGCGAGGTTGAGCTGCGTCGTCGTGCCCGTCTGCACACAGATCGTGGCTCCCGCGAGCTCCTCGAGGGTCGTCGCATCGTTCTGTGCCGTGTTGACCATCATTCCCTGGCCGTCGTAGAAGGTCGTCGGCCCGAAGTTTCCCCACGCCGCATCGCGGCTCGATGTCCACGTCGTGTTGCGGATGAGCACGTCGATCGCGCCCGATTGGAGGGCGGTGCTTCGGTCGTCGGCGCCAATGCCGCGGAACTCGACCTTGTTGGCGTCGCCAAGCACAGCAGCGGCGACTGCGCGGCAAAAATCCGCATCAAAGCCGCGCCACGTGTTGCTCGCCTGGTCGAGGGCGGCAAATCCGGCGAGGTTCGTGTTCACGCCACAGATGAGCTGGTCGCGCGCGCGAACAGCTGCGAGCCTCGCCCCGACTGGGGCAGAGGTTGCGGCGGCGGTCCCTGCGGGCGACGCCGTCGGCGGTGGCGCCGAGGTACAGGCCGCGCCCACGACGACCAATCCAAGGGTCAGGGCAAGTAACGCCGATCTGGACATTTCTCCTCCTCATTCGGGCCGGCAGCGAGCGCTCGGTCTCGCGCGGCCTTCCCGCAATCCTAACTGCGTGATGCACGCCCTGAGGCTATGTCTGTGTGATTCCGCGCGGTTCCTTGCCCTTGGGCCAGTAGAGCTCCTTCTTGATCTGTTCCTCGGGGAAGCCGCGCTCGAGGAGCAGCGTGTCGACGGCTGTGATCATG
>CAZXLP010000081.1:0-6410 GCA_964642085.1 uncultured Anaerolineaceae bacterium | reverse complement strand
GGCGATCGAGGAATTTCTCACCGCCCTCTGACGTCGACAGTGTCGAGAATCGTCGGCCTCGTTCGTTGTCTTGCTGACGGCGGATAGAACGCCGACCATCAACCCAGGAGGTCACACAATGCGATACGCCCTGCTGATCTATGTCGAGCCGTGGGAGTCGACGCCCGAAGAGGACGCCGAGGTCATGAAGCGGTACAACGCCTTCACGAAGGAAGCCGTCGATGCCGACGTGATGCGCGGCGGAGAGGCGCTCGAGGACGCCAAGACGGCCACCACCGTTCGCGTGCGCAACGGCCAGACTCTCGTCACTGACGGTCCGTTTGCCGAGACCAAGGAGGAGTTCGGCGGCTACTACCTGATCGAGGCACCGAACCTGGACGAGGCGATCAAGTGGGCGGCCAAGATCCCCGGCGCGATGCGCGGCTCGATCGAGGTTCGGCCAGTGTGGGAGATCCCAGCCAGCGGGCTCGACTCCGATGCCGTGCAGGCAGAGCAGCCGGTGATGGCCGCTGGCTGACGTCAAGCGGGGCGTCGCCGGGCGTGGCGGAGTCGGGCATGCCGGTCCGTTTGCGTTCGACGCCGTCGATCGGGTATTTCGAGAGGAATCTGGCCGGGTAATCGCGGGCCTGATCCGCGCAACCACAGATTTCGACCTCGCCGAGGAATCTGTCCAGGACGCCTTCGTGACGGCGCTCGAGCATTGGCCGGTCGACGGCATGCCGCCCAATCCCGGGGCGTGGATCACGACTACGGCGCGCCGAAAGGCCATCGATCGCGTGCGCCGGTCGAAGCGGCTAACGCAGAAGGTGGAGGCCCTGGGCCAGTTGATGGCAGCTGATTCGGCCGATGTCTCTGTGGCGCCCGACCAGTTGGCCGACCGACCCGCCGTGGAAGACGATCGACTGCGACTGATCTTCACCTGCTGTCATCCGGCGTTGGCGGCCGACGCCCAGGTAGCGCTGACGCTCCGACTGTTGGGCGGCCTGCGCACGCCCGAGATCGCGCGGGCATTCCTGGTGCCGGAGGCCACCCTCGCCCAACGGCTGGTCCGAGCCAAGAAGAAGATCCGCGACGCGGCGATCCCGTACCAGGTGCCGCCGGTTGAGGTTCTCCCGGAGCGGCTCGCATCCGTCCTGCATGTCCTTTACCTGATCTTCAACGAGGGCTATTCCGCTACCTCCGGAGCGAGCGTCGTCCGTCGCGAGCTGACTGGCGAGGCGATCCGCCTGGCCCGGGTGCTGGCGTCGCTCATGCCAACGGAGCCGGAGGTCCAGGGGCTGCTGGCCCTGCTGCTCCTCCAGGACTCGCGTCGCGACGCGCGCCAGACAAGCGAGGGCGAGCTTGTGCTGTTGCGCGACCAGGACCGCTCACGCTGGGATGCGACGCGCATCAAGGAGGGCCTGGGCGTCCTCGAGCAGGCTTCGTTCCTTGGCCCTGTGGGTCCGTACCAGCTTCAGGCGGCGATTGCCGGCGTCCACGCCCGCACTGCAAATGCCAGTGCCACCGATTGGGAGCGGATCGTGCGACTTTACGACCTGCTCCTTGCGGTCATGCCGAGCCCGGTCGTGGCGCTTAACAGGGCGGTAGCGGTCTCGATGGCTCACGGCGCGGAGCGAGGGCTCGCAATCGTCGATTCGCTTGTCGATCGTGGCGAGCTCAATGGCTATCACCTACTCCACTCGACACGGGCGGAGCTACTCCACCGACTCGGCCATATTGACGAAGCCGCTACGGAATTCCGGCGGGCCGCCGAATTGGCGACTAACGACGCGGACCGCCGCTACCTCGCCCGCCGCCTGGCTGAGCTTGCTACCTAGCCTGCTACAATTCGGCTACAAATGAGCGCCATCGCGACGTACGCCAACGAGATCAAGCGAGTGCGGTCATTGGGCGTCGAGCCGGCGGACATCGCCCGGGTCACCGGGGCTGCGCGGGCGACGGTCAGCTCATGGATCCGGGCTACTCGTCGGCCGGGCGCAGCTCATCGTGAGCGCCTGCTCGAGCTCGTCGCAGTCGTCGACCGTCTCAGTCGGGTCATGGATCCCGATTACGTAGCGGTCTGGCTCCAGAAGCCACTGCCGGCGCTGAACGACGATCGGCCGCTCGACGCCCTGGGTGAGGGCCGCTACAAGGACGTCTCCCGGCTGGTAGCCGAACTAGAGAACGACTCCTTCTCCTGATCGAGATCATCGCGCCCACGATCCGCGTCACGGGCGTGTGGTGGCGCCTCAGCCGACCGCGTGCAGACCCCCTGGCTTGGACTCCGGAGCCGGCGGACGGTCGGTGGCAGAGAGGCGAGGTGGTCCGTGCGCTTTACCTTGCCGACAGCGAACCGACGGCGTGGGCCGAGTGGTACCGACATTCGGCCGAACTCGGGGTTCCGCCACAGAGCCGGATGCCACGTGCGCTGTGGCGACTCGAAGTGGATCTCGCCGACGTGGCCGACCTGACGGTGGACGGCATGCTGGCGGCGCACGGAATTGGGGCGCTGTCGCCGAGTCGCCGACAGTGGCCCGAGACCCAACAGATTGGCGAGAGATACTGGCGCGCTGGTCGGCGAGCAGTCGTTGCCCCGTCGGCAGCCCGCGTCGGCGGCCGTGTATTGGCCGTCTTCCGAGCGGCGCCCGGCGCCGTTGACGGCGTTACCCCAATTCGGCCGGCACGTCGTTACTCCGAGCTGCCGACCATTCCGGTCGGCCTCCGAACATGAACCGCTACAAAGCGATGTTTACGTCCTGCCAAACGTCGCCCGTCGGAAACATGCAATAGAGGCTCAGCTGATCGCCGCGCTGCACTTCAATCCGGAAGCTGAGGTCGCGATCGAGGCGCCCGTTCGAATCTGTAGACCCAAAGAACCTGCGCTTGCGGACGATGAGCATGTAGGGGGCATCTGGCATGCATCGACCGGTGACGCGATCATTTCGGGCCGAGCCATTCACTGTGCTCACCGGCATCTGCAACGCGGCATCACGGGCAAATGACCCAAATAGCCAGTCGCCATTAGTCGGATAAGCCGCCGTGCCGTCATTCTTGAACATCGACAGTTCGAACAGGCCGAACTGCACCGAGCCGGCGGTGGCTTCAGCCTTGATGCGCCTGTTCCTGTCGGTCAGCAGCAGGGTGACTCTGCGTCCATTATTCGCCGATCCGGTGACGAAGTTGCTCGTGTGGGCGATCTGGATGCCCGGCGCCAGCGCCGTAGCTCGGAAGAAGTCCTGACCTCGGTCAGCCATGACGGTCACGGAGTCGAAGCCGATGAGATCGAAGTCATCGGAAGTGTCGATCTTGAATTTGCCGTTTCCGTCAGCTTTCTCGGTATAGGAGAAATACTGCGTTCTGCGGAAGCTCGCGCGATGAGCAATCAGGATGTCGACTGACGTATGCGGGCGAGTTGTGCCTTGGACGGTGTCGCCAACCCGGTCGATCTTGGGCGTGAGTTGAGGGATCGATATTTCCCGTGACCGATTGCCGGCAACAATTCGCAAATGATCGCCGCCATTTATGAAAGTCGATGGCTCGTCGAGCTCGAAGCAGCCACCCCACAACCCGAATTTGTCCGAGACTGATCGAAACCGGCCGCGGAGATCGCCGTCGGGCGTGCGCAAACTGGCGATGACTTCCTGGCGAGCAGGACCAAAGCCCGACACGCAGTTGTCGCCGATTACGACCTGCACCGATATCGGATTGCGCCCCACGGTGACAAGCGGGGCGGCGAGGGCGGTGCCCATCAGGATCACAAATAGCGACAACCGGCGACGCGAAAACATCGCTTCGACTCCCGTCCAAGTTTGCCAGGTTAGGGCGTTGAGGATCGCCACGCCGCTGGTCGCCGGCCGAGCATATAGGAGGGTTCGTTGATCTCACGGCAGATGGTTGACATCTGGCACCGCTTTGGGAGATCCGAGCGCAGCCGGGTCATCCGCCGAATCGCGCATGTCCAAGTGCCGCACAGCAGGACGGTCGGGATCACGCCCTGATACTCGCTACCATCAGATAACACATATGAATGCCCAACTCGACACGGTCACGTTCCCTGTTGCCGGCGCGTCGAGGGACGATGTAGAGGGGATCCGCCGACGGTTCGCGTCGGCATGGGGCCAGATGGGCGCGGCGTGGGGCGTGCCGCCGTCCACTGCGGCCGTCCAAGGCTACCTCCTCGTGCATGGTGGGCCAGTTACGGACAAGGAGCTTCAGGACGCGCTCGGCCTGAGCCACCGGGCCATTCGTCTGGCGCTCGAGGACTGCGAGGAATGGGGGATCGTCCGTCGCGCCCCTGAGCCGCGCCGCAGCGGGCGGCGGGGACCGGCCGGGCGGGCGTGGATGGCTCTAGACGATCACTGGGAGTGGTTCAGGCGAGTGATCGAGTCGCGCAAGGTGCGCGAAGGCGATCCCGTGATCGCGATCCTCGAGGAGTGCCTGATGGAGGCCAGGCGGGCGCCCGACGACGAGGGAGCATTGGACCTGCGCAAGCGCCTGGAGTCACTGCTCGCCTTCGTCCGCCAGTTCGACCACGCGCTATCGGCCATCGTACGCGCGCGAACGGACGCACTTCGCAAGCTATTCAGCGTCCTCGCGCGGCAGGACGACAGGACGCTCGATCGGCTGCTGGCGACTCTGGCCGATGTCCCCGAGGACGACCTGGTGGACGTCGTCAGGACTCTGTCGAGAATGCCGCCCGGATCAGTCCGCAGACTTCTTCGGCTGGCTGGACGGCCCGGCGTGGCGCGGTTGCTCGGCGGACGCTAGAGAGTTTCGACCTTAGGCAGGTGGTGGTGACTTCTCGTCGGCCGCCAGCTACAAGAAGGGTGCCGATGGTCAACGGATTGCTCTCTGACACGGGACCCGGGAGGTGTTGGACGCCACGCGCTCGGTATACGCTGCGAGCCAGGTAGGACCATTGGCTGGTCGCCCAAGAGGACTTCAGGCGACCACCGCGCAGTCCATTGGTTGGTCACGATAAGGGTGCAATGAGATGGTTAGTAGCGGATCGAACCACAGATTGCTCGCCGCGCTTGGCGCAACGCTGTGGTTGCTCTGTATCGCGGCGGCATCCGCGCTGGCCGCAGAGCCCGGGACATGCCAGGTGCAAGTGAACCCGCGAGCCGCTGCGTCCGGCAGCGTCTTTGTCTTCAACGGATCCGGCTTCGCGCCGACCGAGCTGACGCTCGAGCGCGAAGGCGGCGAGCCAATCACGCACGATCTGAACGTCGGGGTGGCCGATGCATGGGAGTTCACCGTTCGCTCGCGCACTGGCGACGAGGGAACCTGGACCGCGAGCTTCTCTGACCCGGCCCTGAACTGTGTCGCGACGGTCGAATTCCGCGTGACCCTCAGCGATACCGATCTCATTGACGAAACCGCCGCCAACTCCACGTCTTCATCCGCCCCGGCTTTCCTGTATCTGGCCGTGGTCGTTTTCGGGTTCAGCGGCGGAGTAGTGATCGGCCGGAGCATCCAGCGCGTCCGCGCACGAGCCTGAGCCAAGTAAAACGGGGTATTTCCAACTGTGGCTGCTGAAATCGAGACCGAAGTGAACGAAGCTCCAGTCGTTCGGCACTACCGCGGCACCAGTCGCAGTGACATCGAGCAGGCCTATCGAACCGAGGCGGCGGAGGCCATCGAGGGCGGCTACCTTCCGGTCACGCACCAGTGGACGACCGATTGGCAGGGCTACCTCCTCGCCGTGACGTACCGTCAGTCCACCGCTGGGCGGCCAACTCATGCTGCGGAGATGCCGCTCGAGCAGGCTCAGCCGGCTACGGCAGTCGCACCTCCGATGGCCACGACGTTGGCTGCGGCTGCGCCCGAGGTGGAGCAGTTCGCGCCGTCGCAGCCGCCTTCGAGCCAGGATCCGTATGCCCCCTTTGCGCCTAGAGACTCGAACGGCGCCGCGATCGGGCATGACCAATTCGTCCAGCAGCCAGCGATGCCTCAGCCGAGCTACGACCAGCCAGCGGTGTCGCAGCTGAGCTACGAGCCGCCCACCTACGAGCAGGCCGTCACGCAGCGGGCACAGCCGACTTACGGGCAGGAGACCTACGAACCGGTCCCGGAGCCAACGTACGACCAGGTGTCGCAGCCAACCTACCAGCAGCCTGAGCCCCCATACCAGCAGCCTGAGCCCACATACCCGCAGCCTGAGCCCACATACCCGCAGCCTGAGCCCACATACCCGCAGCGTGAGTCCACATACCCGCAGCCTGCGTCGACATACGAACAGGTCTGGCAGCCCACTTATCCGCAGCCTGAGCCGACCTACGAGCACGCTGCTGCCGAGCAGGCTGCTGCCGAGGCTGCTGCGGAGCTGGCCGCTGCCGAACAGGCTGCTGCCGAGGCCGCCGCGGAGCTGGGCGCCGCCGAGGCCGCTGCCGAGCAGGCTGCTGCCGAGCAGGCCGCTGCCGAGGCCGCTG
>CAZXLP010000080.1:0-6456 GCA_964642085.1 uncultured Anaerolineaceae bacterium | reverse complement strand
GCGGGCGTGCCCGTTGGGCCCGCGCAGGGCAGCGTGGTCGATTTCGGCCGCTACCAGGGCTGGACAGTCGGGCAGATCAAGCGCCACGATCCCGAGTTCCTGGAGTGGCTCATGCGCGTTCCTGCCGGCCGGCACCTGAAGGAAGAAATCGAGGCACTCCTCCAACGGAGAAGCGCCTAGTCACGATCCCGCCCCAACGAGGGCGCGACGCTACCAGGGTGGGCGAGAGTCACCAGCCTGACGGATGTTGATGCTCTGCATGAGGCCGAGTGCAATCGCAATGCTCGTGAGTGAGGCGCCGCCGTGGGTGATGAACGGCAACGGAATGCCGGTGACGGGCATCATGCCGGCGACCATACCGGCATTGACCAGTACCTGGAAAACGATCATCGACGCCACCCCCGACGCGAATGCGACTCCGAATAGGCTCTCGCTCCGCCAGCCGATCAGCAGGATCCGCCAGATGAGCCCGACGAAAAGCAGGAAAACCACCATCCCGCCGACGAATCCAAGCTCCTCCAGCAGAACCGCGAACGCGAAGTCAGTCGACTGAACCGGCAGAAAGCTGGACCCGGCCTGGCTACCGTTGGTCAGCCCTTTGCCGAATATCCCGCCCGAGCCGACCGCTATCTGCGATTGCAGCGCCTGCCATCCCGCGCCGGTTGCGTCGGAGGTGGGGTCGAGGAACGACAACACGCGTCGCCGCTGGTAGTCCTGCAACTGCGACCAGATCACCGGTAGGGCGCCCAGCACGGCGGCGAGGCCGATTGTTATCCAGCGCATGCTCGCGCCGCTCATGAACAGCGTGCCGAGCAGGATCGCCAGGAACACAAGCGACGTGCCCAGGTCGGGCTGGATCATCACCAGGATGAACGGCGGGATCGTCAGAGCGGTGGCCCCGATCAGGGTCGTGAGGTTCCCGAGTTTGTCCTTGCGTGCGGCGAGGAATGCCGCGAGCACTACGATCATCAGCACCTTGGACAGCTCCGCGAACTGGAACTGGAGCCCGCCGATCGAAAGCCAACGCTGCGCGCCGTTGATCGTTACTCCAATCAATAGCGTCAGCACGAGCATGCCCAGGTTGATCGGGTAGACCAGCCACGCGAAAGTCTTCAGCCAGCGATAGTCGAACGCGGCCGCAACGCTGAAGCCGACGATCCCGATGGCGAACCACATCAGGCCGCGCGTGAACGTCGACCCAGCGGCAAGTGGCGCCTCCGAGCTGTTGGTGTAGGCAACCATCAGCCCGATGATCGCCAGCGCCGCCGCGTAGAACGCGAGCTGGATATCGAAGCGCTGCCACGCTCCGGACTGGGGGCGTGACATGAGCGACCCTGTGCGCTGTCGCTCGACGCGCATGACACTCATCGTTTAAGTCGCGCTCATTCGCTTAGGTCCCGCCATAGAAGTTGCCCTTCTCCAGCAGATCAGGCCGCGTCAAATCGACACCCAGGTCGTAGTGCTGCTGGAGGAAATACTTGACGATCTCGACTGCGGCATTCCCCTTCGTATTTGACCCGTACGCAAACGCCACGATCGCCAGTTCCGAATCGGTCAGCGCTGGGTCGCCCGCCTGGGTGTCGGTGAATTTCGGTATGAAAGCCGTGAACCAGGTGTGGTAGGGGAGCCGGCCCTGGCTGTCGCGCACCCCGAACTCTGCGGTACCGGTCTTGCCGGCCACGACGATGGGAAGGTCAACGAGATTGGCCGTGTGCCTGCTGGTGACCACTTCACGGGCTGCCAGGCGCATGATCCGCAGCGTCTCACTGTCGACATCCAGATGGCGGATGAGCTCGGGTGCGACCTCTCGTACCACCGTCCCATCGGGCGCCAGCACGCGGCGGACGATCTGCGGCTTGAGCAGCGAACCGCCATTGGCCAGCGCGCTGTACGCGTTGAGCACCTGGAGCGGCGTGACTGCGTCGTATCCCTGGCCGATCCCTGCCTGGTAGACCTCACCGGGGTAGATCGGCTGATTGAACAGGTTTTGCTTCCATTCATCGGTGGGTACGATGCCGCGCGCCTCTGCCGGCAGATCGATGCCGGTTCGCGCACCGAATCCGAACTCGTTCGACCAGTGCGCCAGGCGATCGATGCCCAAGCCTCCCGCGAGCTGGTAGAAGAATGTGTCGCTCGAGTGGGAGAAGCCTCCGTAGATGTCCAGTGGGCCGAAGCCGCGCCGGTTCCAGTCGTAATAGCGATAGGTGCCGATCTCGAGGTATCCGGCGGTCTCGACCAGCGTCGTCTCGTTGATGATCCCGTCCTCGAGCGCCCCGACCCCGGTAACGAGCTTGTAGGTCGAGCCGGGTGGGTATTGCTCACTCAGTCCGAAGTTGACAAGCGGCTTGTTGGGATCTTCGATCAGCGCCTGGTATTCGGCATTGGAGATGCCGCGAGCGAACAAGTTGTCGTCGTAGGTCGGTAACGACACCATCGCCAGGATCTCGCCCGTCTGCGGATTCATCACGATGACTACGCCGCGCGATAGGTTGACGATGTCCGTCGCCCACTTGAGTGCTTCTTCGGCCTCGCGCTGGATCTCGACGTCGATGGTCAGCTCAATCGAGTTTCCAGGCTGGGGCTGCTGCGTCACCTGGACCGTTCGGAGCACCCTGCCGAGCGCGTCCTGTTCGACCTCCTGCTCGCCGTACCGGCCGCGCAGGATGTCCTCGAACGTGGCCTCCACTCCGGTCTTGCCAATCTGGTCATCGTTCAGATAACCCAACTCGCCGAACTCGGCCAGCTCTTCGGCCGTCACTGCGCCCGTGTAGCCGAGCACGTGCGCGACGAGCGGCCCGTACTCGTACTCGCGCCTTTCCTCGACGATCACCTGGACGCCGGGGAGGCTGTTGCTCTCCTCGACGATGATCCGGGCGACGTCGCTCGGCACGTCCGACGCCAGCCGAACGAGCTCGAAGCTCTGGTTGGCATAGCGATCGATCGACTCGAGTATCTGTGACTCGGGGATCTGGAGAAGCGTCGAAAGGCGGGACACGACTGCGCCGCGCTCGGCGAATGGGAGATCGGCCGGCCGTATCCGGACGACGTACGAGGGGATATTGATGGCCAACTGGCGCCCGGCACGGTCGTACACGAGCCCGCGCGCCGAGCGGAGAGGCAGCAGCGTCCGCCTGTTCTCCTGCGCGAGACCCGCGTAATAGCCGCCCTGGGCGACCTGGAGGTAGAACAGTCGCGTAGTCAGCAGGCCGATCACCATTACGACCACCAGGCCGAAAACAGCAAAGCGGAAACCGAGCCGCGCGCGCGGCGGTGGCTTTCGCCCGAGCATCATCTCTGTCATCGGTGGCCCATGTCGTCCGCTACCAGTCGACCCGCTCGCCCGGCCCGAAGCGACGCTCGATGGCGCCGAAGAAGGCGGCGATCGGGATGGCGAGGATGGCGTTCAGAACGGCTGCAATCAAGATCACCGCCGGGTCGAATGCGAGTGGTGCCCCGGCCATTGGGACCATGATCAGCACGAACAAAATGTGGAAGACCGCGGTGAGGATCAGCACCAGACCGACCGATACCACCGGCCGGCCGGGACCAACCGCGCGAGCCACTAGGAACGCGATCCCGAGCGTGAGGAGCATCGCCAGCGTCGCGGCACCGAGCGGCCGTTCGGGGGTGAGCATGTCGACGAGCAGGCCGCCGATGAATCCGAGCACCAGCCCGTCCTCCACGCCCAGGACGACGGTGGCGACCGTCGCGCAGACGAGCACGAGATTTGCGGTGGCGCCGGCCAGGGTCAGCTCCGAGAGCACGCTGGTCTCGATCAGCGCTGCAATGACTGCTGCGAGCGCGGCAAAAGGCAGTGTCAAGGTGGAGTTCTCCGGTGACGAATCAAGGGCTCCGGCCGCCGCGGCGTTCGCGTCCCCGCCACCCGCCGAAGTATAGGCGTGAGCGTCGTGAGGCCCGATTCACGCTCGCGTATTACGAACGTTTGTTCTATAATGCCTCGGTCATGAGCAAGGGCGATTGGGCGAGAGAGCTGGAGCTCGATCCCTTCACGACCGGGTTTGTTCTCGGACTGCTGGTCGGCGAGGGTCACTTTGGCGGTGACGGTCAGCAAGCCCAGGTCACGGTCAGGATGCATGTTCGGCACCAACAGCTCCTAAGATGGCTTGCGAGGACGTTCCCCGGCAGCAAGACATACGGACCGTATCTCCACAATGGTCGCCATTACATGCAGTGGATGGCTCGCGGTCCCGTCCTGTACGACGTGATAGTTCTGCTGGTAGGCCGGCATTTGCAGTCGATCGACGATCACGTGGCGTTTCGCTTCAAGCAAATGTGCGCCCGCTATGGACTTGGTGGTATCCGGACGAGCCACGGGGCGTCTTGGCGTTGCGCGAATTGGCCTCCCACTATGGCAGCAGCGTTGTCGCAAAGGGTGCTGACGCGCATCTAAGGCGGTGACTCAACCTTAGTTTCACCGAGGAACGGTCCCGTTCACGTGAAACCTCAGATAAGGGACTGATAAGGCGGAGGCACGACACTGGTCGGAACGCCCGTGAACCGGTCAAGAGAGGGTCATTTCCGATAGAATCTGTTGTCTTGGATGCGTACCGCCTCGGCAGTTGAGTGGGCGACGTCATCGCCTGCGCGAATCAAAAAGGCGGCGTCGGCAAGACCACGACTGTCATCAATCTGGCCGCTTACCTGGCGCTGTTGGGACGGCGCGTGCTTGTCGTCGACCTCGACCCTCAGGGGAACGCCACGAGCGGACTCGGACTCGACCGCTCAGCGTCCACGGGGTCGATCTACCCAGCGCTCCTCGACCGCACCGGAACGCTCGATCTCGCTCAGCAGACCCAGATCGAAAACCTCTGGATGGTCCCTTCGGGCGCGGACCTTGCCGGCGCAGAGGTCGAGCTCATCGGCCTCAATCAGCGTGAGCGCAGGCTCCAGCAAGCGCTTGCAGACGTGCGCGACGAATTCGATTTCATTCTGCTCGACTGCCCGCCGGCGGTGGGTCTCTTGACGGTAAATGCGCTGACGGCCGCCGACGGAGTACTCGTTCCGATCCAATGCGAGTACTACGCGCTCGAGGGGCTGAGTCAGCTGCTCTCAACGATCAACCTGGTTCGCGACAACCTCAATCCACGTCTGCGGCTGGCCGGGGTCCTTCTGACGATGTACGACGCCCGCACTACGCTCTCAGCGGACGTAGCTGCAGAGGTTCGGCGTCACCTCGGCAACAGCGTCTTCGACTCGATCGTGCCGCGCAGCGTCCGTTTGGCCGAGGCTCCCAGCTACGGCCGCCCGATCGCTCGCTACAGTCCCGAATCGCGCGGGGCGCAGGCCTACCAGGCTTTGGCCGCCGAATTGATCGAGCGCTATCCGTCGACGGCGAGGCCGGCGGCCTCCACTGAGATTGCTCTGCCCGAGCTGGCGGTGGGCGCTTGACCGCCGAGCTTGGACGACAGCAGACCGGCCTCGGCCGCGGGCTGGCCGCCCTCATCCCGCAGCGCGAGGAAACGAGCGCTGCGCTCGAGCTGCCGATCAGCGCCATCGCTCGAAATCCATATCAGCCCCGCCAGGCCGTTGAATCGGCGGCGCTGGCGGACCTGGCGGCGAGTGTGGCCGAACATGGCGTCCTCCAGCCCATCCTGGTCACACAAACGGCGACCGGTTACCGCCTGATCGCCGGCGAGCGTCGCCTCCGCGCGGCCGAGATAGCGGGACTCGAGCGAATCCCGGCCGTCGTCCGCCCGGCGACCGAGACCGAGCAGCTTGCCTGGGCTTTGATCGAGAACCTTCAACGCGCAGATTTGAACTCCATGGAGGAGGCCCGCGCGTTCCAACGTCTCGTGGATGAGTTCGGGCTCGGCCACGAGGACATCGCCCACCGTGTGGGTCGTGCTAGGTCGACCATCACCAACACCCTGCGCCTGCTGGAGCTCGCCCCGGCCGTGCAGGCTGCCATCGAGCAGGGCACGATCAGCGAAGGCCACGGACGCGCTATCGGCGGCATCGGCGATCATCGGCTGCAGCAGACGATGCTCGACCAGGTCGTCACACGCAGGCTGTCAGTCCGCCAGACCGAGGAACTCGCCCGCCGGGCGAGATCGGCTGCCACACCGGAGAAACGGCCGCGCACCACGTCACCGGATGTGGAGCGGCTCGAGCGCGGACTGCGCGAGGCGCTCGCGACCAAGGTCACGTTGAGCAGCGCTCGCAAAGGGGGACGTATCACGATCGAGTACTACGACGAGGAAGACCTCGAGCGCATCTACGAGCGGCTGACCGGGGAGCGGACATGACCGATTCAGTCGCCAGCCGCGAGGCCAAGGGCAGCACCGCGGCCACCAACGGCCGCCGCGGCAGGACCGCCACGGTTCAGGCGGCGAGCGCCTACACCGCCGAGAGCATCCAGGTCCTGGAGGGGCTCGAGGCCGTCCGCAAGCGCCCAGGCATGTACATCGGCTCGACCGACGCACGTGGCCTCCACCA
>CAZXLP010000079.1:0-6469 GCA_964642085.1 uncultured Anaerolineaceae bacterium | reverse complement strand
CTGGATCTTGCCCTTGAGATCGAGGATCTCGATCTGGCGGCCGAGGAACGAGGAGACCAGCTTCAATCGCTCGTGGACGTCGATCGTCTCGAGGAGCTCCTGGCGCTGCTCGGTGGACATATCGGGGCTGTAGGCGACCATGTCGGCCAGGAGCCCGGGTTCGGTGATGTTCCGCGCGGCAACCGCCGCCTCGGGCGGCACGGGCGCACCTGACTGGACGTATTGCTCGATCTGGCCCTGGACGCTGCGCACCAGCGCCTGGACCTCGAGGCCGCTCGCCGGCTCCTCCTCGACCAGCTCCACGCGGGCCAGGATGAACGGTTCCGATTCTACGAACTCGAGCAGCCGCAATCGCTGCTGACCCTGCACGATCGCGCGCACCGTGCCGTCCTGGAGTTGGACGACCTGGGCGATCTTGGCCAGTGTTCCGACTGCGTAGAGCTCAGATGACTCGGCTATGTCCTCGCGGTCGGCCTGGCGTTGGGTGACAAGCGCGATCGGCGAACCGTCGGCGACGGCCTTGTTGAGAGCCTGGACGGACTTGTCCCGGCCGACCTGGAGCGGGACGATCATCTCGGGGAAGATCACCGTCTCGCGCAGGGCGACGAGAGGTAGCTCGCGGATGTTGCCGGAATCCTCGGGACTCTGCTCGACTTGCTCTTCGGTGTCGATTGTCTCGGTCATTTCGCTCCTTGGGTTGTCGTCTGCAGAGAGTGCTCGGGGAATTCCTGCTTGTCGCGATCTTCATAAAGGGTCTCGAGGATGCGCATGCCGAGCCGCTCCTCGAGCTCGAATAGCACGCGTACCCCGGCGAGGTTGACGCCGAGGTTGCGCGTCAGGTGGCGGATCCAGAGGACGCGTCGAACGTCGTTCTCGGAATACAGACGGATGTTGCTGCGCGTTCGTGCCGGACAGACCAGGCCTTCCAGCTCGTAGATGCGCAGGGTGCGCGGGTGGACGCGAACCAGCTCGGCGGCGACGCTGATGACGTAAACAGGCCGCGTCGGATCTCGGCCAACTCGGTCATCGGCAACACGCTCGTCCTTCAATGCGCTCAGTTTCACTACCTCACATGTGCCGTCCGTGACGGCCGATTTGTACCCCAGTGCCCCTATCGGCACCGTGCCCGACCGGGGCACGCAAAAACGCTAAACCATGACAATGGTGTTGTCAAGAAGGGTATCGGACGCGCTGTGCGCAACCCTGTTGCCAAGACGCCACATCACCTACGGCTCGCCGAGGCGTCAGGGCCCGCCGATTGAGACGCGCTCGACCTTCCAGGCGAACGATGACAGGCGTCCGAATGGCAGCCAATCCATGACCGGCTGTTCGACAAGTGAGAGCGTGATCGTGCCCGCCCGCTCCACGACGACGGTCTCCTGGCTCGCCGTGGGGACGATCCCGAGGACCATGGTCTCGACGCGCTGCCGGCGGACGATGTCGATATCCACGATCTGACGGCCGAGTCCGGTGGCGACCGGTTCGCGGAAGCGGAGGTTGTCGAATGGCCTCTCCGGATCGAGGCCGCTGGCCGGCCCGAACCGGGCGGCGAGGAGACCGACCCGGTCGGTCAGATAGGCCGACTGACCGGCCCACACCGCGCTTAGATCCACGGCCGAGGGTGGTGTCACGTAGTGGCTCGACGCTGTTTCTACGCGCCCCGAGATCCACGCCCCGACGTACCCCTCGAGTGTCGCCGCCGGCGAGCCGTGACGGCCGCCGATCAACCAGAACGCGGTCAGCGCGGTAACGGCGAGGGGCAGGAACAAGGCTGCCTGGAGCTCGCCCCCCGGTCGCGCGCCCAGCTCAACCGCGCGTCGGTAAGCGTGAATCGCCTGGGCCAGCCACACGACGAGCAGTCCAGCGAGCGGCGGTAGGACGATCAGCCAGCGCGTGCCGTCGATGAGCTGGACGGCCACGAGCAGCAGTGCCGCAACGGACAGCGGGTGGAGCACAAGCAGCAGCCAGCCGCGCCGGTCGCCGATCGCGAGATGGCCCAGGCCCCAGATGAACATTCCGCGGCACAGGACGGCCGCTGCGCTGGGCAGCCGCCGGTCGCGCCCGGTTTGCCCGCGTTCGGCCGAATCGAGAGAGGTCAGGCGGTCGAGGTCGTCAGCGGACGGCGGCGCTGCGGACAGGCTCGCCGTCGCCGATCAGCTCGCGCCGCAGCTGAACCTCGCACTCGGCCTTCGAAATCGCGAGCACCTTGTCGCCGACCTCGAAGACAGTCTCGCCGCGGATCGCCTGGACGCTGTTGCCGCGCAGAAGGACGAACAGCGAGCAGCCCTCGGGCAGCGGGATATCGGTTGCGCGCCGGCCGACCGCGGGCGAATCCTCGGCGATCTGCGCTTCGATAAGCTCCAGCTCGCCGCCCTTGAGCTGGGCCAGGTGGAGCAGTTCGTGGACCGGAATGTCCTGCTCGATTGAGGCGAGTGCCATGCGCGTCGGGCTGATGATCTCGTCGACTCCGAGGTGGCGGAAAAGGGACTCGTTCTTGGGGTTGTTGACGCGCGCGATCGTGCGGGGCACGTCGAAATGGTGCTTGGCCATCTGGCAAACGACCAGGTTGTCCTCGTCATCGCCGGTCACCGCCGCGACGATCGCCGCACGGTTCGCGCCGGCCTCGGCGAGGTGCTTGCCCTCGCACCCGTCGCGGTTCAACACGATGCTGCCCAGCTCGTCGGCGATCTGCCGCGCCCGGGCCGCGTTCTTCTCGAGGATCACCAGCTCATGGCCCGCCTCGAGCAGCTCCTTGGACAGGAAGTAGCCGACTTTCCCTCCGCCAACGATGACGATGTACATGCCTGCTAGCGCTCCACTGCCTGCGGTTCGGGTTGGGTTGTCTCGACGTGATCGTGATGGCGCGTTGCGGGTCGAACACCACTCGCACCGGGGTCGGCCTCCAGGCCTGCGTACTGTGCCAACGCATCAACCAGCAGCCGCGTCCGGCAGATCGTGGCGATGCCGAGCGTCGCGTACGCCTCGGCCCGAACCGGGTCGTTGATCTTGGCCACAACCTGCTTGACCCCGAACGTCTCGGTCGCCAGCTGCGCGGCGAACGCGTTCCGGTTGTCGCCCTCCGTGAGGGCGAAGAACAGGTCGGCACCCTCCGTTCCGAGGCGACGCAATACATCCTCCTCGGTCCCGTCCGCCCGGACGGCCTGGCCAGGAAAGTCGGGCTCCAGCTTTCCGAACGCATCGCTGCTGATGTCGACGATGGTTACCTCGTTGCCTGCTCGAGCGAGCCGCTCTGCGACGCCGGCTCCGACACGGCCACAGCCGACGATGACGACGCGCACCTAGCGACCTCCTCCGACGGCGGCCAACTCGAGCTGGCTCCCGTCTGTCTGCCGTTCCGAGCTGCTGGCCACGGGCTCGCGGACGACGATGACCTGGCACGGGGCGTTCTGGAAGATGTATGGGATCGCATCACCAATTGCGAAGTCCCCCCCGAAGCGCTGGCGATAGGGCAGGCCGACGATGATCGCGTCGGCGCCCACCTCGATCGCCTCGTCGACCAGCGCCGCGGCCACCTCGCGCGCCTGGAGCAAGTCGCCCGAGATCTTGACCTTGTACTGCTCGGCGATGCCCTCGGCCATGTCGAGCAGGGCGGAGGCGGTCTCGTTCTCGGCGGTCAGCTCCTCGGACAGCTCGTGACGCCAGTCGACCTCGATCACGTGGACGGCAACCAATTCCGCGTTGCCCCCCTTGGCGAGCTGGCAGCCGAGGTGAACCACGAGCTCGTCCGTCGGACCGCCGTTGAGACCGAGCACGGCCTTGCGAAACGGCACTCGTTGCTTCTGTTCAGCCATAGCGGCGAAGCGTACACCGGCTAGGAGGTCGGGGGCTCCGGCTCGTCGAGATCTTCGTCCTCGCGCCGGTACGGAACGTTGACGACCACTGTGTGCGGCCGGCCGATTAGCGCACGGCGCAGCCTGTTGGCCGACTGGTTGTACAGGATCCGCTCCCACCAGTTGCGGGCCACGTACTCGGGGATCACGACGAAGGTGATCGGATAGTCCTTGTTCTCCGGCCAGGTCTCATCGAGAACCTGGAGGTAGGCGAGCAGCGGGCCGACAAGTGCACGGAAGGGCGATTCGACGATCACCAGCGGCACGTCCGGCACCTGGCGTTCCCATTGTTCGCGGATCGCGGTGGTCTCTTCTGGCTCATCGGAGATGAGGACCGCGCGAACGTCGGGCGCGATCGACCGGCCGACGTTGACTGCCTGGACGACTGCGCGGTTTATGCCCGCGATTGGGACGATCACGCGCTCGTCACGCCGTGGCGGCGGAATGACCGCGTCGGGCCTCACCGCGAGGTGGGCGGCCGACGCCTCGTACTGGCGGTGGATGAAGAGCATCAGACCGACCAACACAGGGATCACGACCGCCACCAGTAGCGAGGTCGGCGCCTTGGCTACGAGCACGACGACGGCCACGACCCCTGTCATCGTGCAGCCAAGCAGGTTTATCGCCAGGCCGCGCCGCCACCCCTGTGGCTTTTCGCGCAGCCAGTGGAAGATCATTCCCGACTGGCCGATCGTGAACGCGACGAATACGCCGACTGAGTACAGCGGGATGAGCGCGTGGGTGTCCCCGCCAAAGGCGATGAGCAGAGCCAGGGCCACGATGCTGAGAACGACTATGCCTGAGTTGAAGGCCAGTCGATCGCCCCGGAAGCTGAACTGGCGCGGCATGTAGCCGTCCCGGGCGAGGATCGCGGCGAGCCGCGGAAAGGCGTTGTAGCTCGTGTTGGCTGCCAGAAAGAGGATCAGCGCGGTGAACGTCTGGAACAGGTAGAAGCCGATCGAACCGTCACCGTAGATCGCCGCCGCTACCTGGCTGATGACAGTGCGCCGGATCGGGTCATCGATGGGCACGATGCCGAACGAGTAAGCGACGAAGGTAATGCCCACGAACAGCACGGCCAGGATGACCGCGACCGCAGTGAGCGTCGTCGCAGCGTTACGGGGCTCGGGTGGCTTGAACGCCGGGACGCCGTTGGCGACCGCTTCGATCCCGGTCAGGGCGACCGAGCCGGAGGCGAACGCGCGAATCAGGAGCAGCACGCCGAGCATTTCGGGCACCGCCGGTGCGCCCGGAAGCGGGTTGGGCGGCGGGGCGGTCTCCCCGTTGACGACAATGCGGAACACGCCGATGGCGATCATCACCAAGGCCGAGCCCACGAATAGGTACGTCGGGACGGCGAAAATGTTGCCTGACTCGGACAGACCACGCATGTTGCCGAGGGTGATCAGCACGATCGCCACGACCGCGATGCCGACCTGGAAGTCGGCTAGGCCGGGGACTGCCGAAATCACCTGCTCGGAGGCCGATGCGGTCGAGACGGCGACCGTCATAACGTAGTCAAGGAGGAGGGCGGCGGCGACGATGAGCGACGCCATCCGTGGCAGGTTGCGTCGCGCCACGGCGTAGTCGCCACCGCCCGACGGGTAGGCGCGGACGATCTGGCGGTAGCTCAGCGATACCACCGTTAACAGCACGGCAACGGCGATCGCGATCGGCAGGCTGACGAGCAATACGGCCGCCCCGGCGAGTACCAGTACGCGCAGGATCTCTTCGGTCGCGTACGCGGACGAGCTGATCGGGTCGGAGCTGAAGATGGCCAGCGCCTTCTTCTTCGAGAGCCGCTCGCCGCCCTCCTCGTGGATCGACAGGCGCCGCCCGAACAGGACGTGCCGGATCCGCTCGACCATGCGCCCGCTGGCCGTACGCGGCGCCGAAGCCGCCTCGCGCGCCACCAGCTGGCCCGGTCCGGAATAGCGGAAGAACGCGGAGTGCGGCCGCTCGACCCGGACGCGGCGGTCACCGGGCTTGCGGCCGTGGAGCCACGGCTTCTGGGAGTCGGTCACAGGTCGGTCACAGTCCGAAGCGGAGCCGGGCGATCAACCGGGGCGGAAGGTGGACGTTGGCCATCAGCTGCTGTACGCGCTCGATCGGGTACTCAACGCGACGCCACTCCATGGACTTTCTTTCCGTGTCGAGCAGGATGGCACTCGCGCGTGGGTCGCCGTCGCGGGGTTGGCCGACGCTGCCCGGGTTGACGATGAGCCGCGCGCCGTCGAGTTTCATGGTCGAGTCGGCCTTGGCAATCGCGGTCTCGACGCCGCCCGACTTGCGCTCTCGGAAGACCAATGGGATGTGGGTATGGCCGACGAGGCAATGCTGAGTGTCGAACGCGGGCAGGTTCGCGCGCGCGATGGCCGCGCTGTAGACGTACTCCCATGTCGGGTCGCGCGGGCTGCCATGAACCAGCGTGAATGGCTTGTCGATTGTGCGCAGCGGTAACGCCGCGAGCCAACGACGCGTTTCGGGTCGGATGCGCTCAGCGGTCCACTCCACCGCCGCTCGTGCGTCGTCGTTGAACGAGTCGGTCTCGAGCTCACCGATGGCGGCCGAGTCGTGGTTGCCGCGGACTCCGACCGCGTTCTCGGCGGCCAGTCGAG
>CAZXLP010000078.1:0-6544 GCA_964642085.1 uncultured Anaerolineaceae bacterium | reverse complement strand
AAGAGGAGGCTCACGAGCTTGCGCTCCTCGGTCATGCGGGCGGCCCGGAAGTCACCGTGAGACACGCAGTGGAATGCCTCCAACGGACGTCGGGATCGGGCGGGTCGGTCTCGCCAGTGGCTCGGCGCGAACGTGGCGTCCGCAGGAAGGATGGCGTGTGCCCGAACTGGGCGCGCAGTGCTTTCGACGGACCCTTTCGTCTGCGGCGGATGCGACGGGCTTCGATCACCACGTGATGGGCGTACCGTTGGCCCTTGATCTGGACCTCGCCGAATGCCACGAGCTTGGCCTTCACGGTCCCAGTGTGGCACCTCGCGCGAGCGACGCGACACGGAACAGTTGACTGACCGCGGAGTCAGGCGCAGATGGCTGGCTCTGCCGGGACCGCGCGGGAAGGGTAGGCCGAGAGCGCTCAGTCACTATTGCCCGTTAGTGCTGACCAGCAGCGTGAGAACGGGACAGTCGTGGACGAGGTGGGGCCCTCGGGCCAGCTTTCGAGAAGGTCCTCGATCCGGGCGAGTCGATCGACGTCGAAGCGGCGTCGAGGATCAGGCGTGGCGCAGGTGGCGGCGGCCATCGAGGCTCGAGGCCGCCGACGGGGGGCCTGCGCTTCCGGCTGACAGCCACGTTGACAGCCACGGCGGTGGTCTCCGGTCCTACGCCATGGAGCCCATGGACGCGCGCCGCGCGCCGCGTGCACAGGAAGGCGCTCCAAAGGACCCTGTGAACGCCACCCGACAAGACTTTTAATCCTCGTATCGTGGGTTCGAATCCCACCCGGCCCTTACTTCTTGCGCGCTTTCCAGACCTCCTCGCTGGGCCAGCGCCGAGACCATTCGACGGTCACCCACGGAAACCGGGTCGTCGCGTCCGCCGACGGTCGCAACTCGATCATGTCCTCGATCTCGAATCCGCTGGCGCGCAGGAGCCTGATCCAGTCGCCATAACCAAGATGGAACTCGACGCTGTCCTCATCGGCCCACTCGAAACGGTGCATGCCGAAGTAGTCGCGCCGCATCCGATCCGTAGCTGGGCCCTCGACTTCCAGATCCGGCACGGCAAGCATGAAGAAGGTCGAATTGCCGAGGAAGATCAGCCGGCCGCCCGGACGCAGAAGGCGGACCGCCTCGGGGATCCATTTGTATGGATCGGCCCAGATCGCGGCGCCGTATTCGGAGATGGCAAGGTCGAAGCTGGCATCGGGCAGCGGAACCTCCTCGGCGTTTCCCAGGATGAGAGGGAACTCGATCCCGAACTCTTCCTGGAACGCGCGAGCCGTCTCGAGCTGGCGTGGAGAGTTGTCGATACCCACCGGCCGCGCTCCGCGTCGCGCAAGCCAAGCCGAGACATAGCCGGTGCCGCAGCCGAGCTCGATCACGTCCAGGCCGGCAACGTCCGGCAACAGGTGCGCCTCGGATTCCGGTATCTGCCAAATGCCCCAATGAGGCTCGGATTGCTGCCAGTTGCGCCGGCCCGGCTCCACCCACTCGTCGGCCACACTGTCCCAATGTGCGCGGTTGCGCCTGACATGCTCGGGCAGGTCGGTCACGCTGAACTCCCTGAAAGTGAGGCTTCGACCTCGGCGCGCGTGGGCATCCCGTCCCTCGCTCCGGGGACCGTGACGGAGAGTGAGGCTGCCCGAACGGCGAAACGGACGGCATCGATCAGCGGTGAACCCGCGGCGAGCTCAGCTGCAAACGCTCCGGCGAACGTGTCGCCCGCACCCGTCGTATCGACAGCCTCGAGAAGGGGCGCCGGCACCTGTTCAGCCTCCCCCTCATTGACGACGATCGCGCCCTGCGGTCCGAGCGTGACGACGACCGCCGCCCCGCTCCGCGCGGCCAGCACACGGGCGGCGTTCAGCGGCTCCATCTCGCCGGTCAGGGCCTGAGCCTCACCCTCGTTGGGCACCAGGATTGGACGAAGGGACAGCAATGAGGCCGGCAGTTCGCGCGCGGGTGCCGGGTTGATGACGATCCTCATGCCGGCGTCGGCAGCAATGCGCGCGCCGGCCAGCACCGCTTCGTCGGCAATCTCGAAGTTGGCCAGATAGACGCCACCTGCCGCAGTCATCGAATCCGTCGACAGCGCCTCTGCAACGAGCGCGCCGTCGACGGATGCATTGGCACCCGACGCAACCACGATTTGGTTCTCACCCGCTTCATCCACGAGTATCAAAGCGACGCCCGTCGGAACACCTGCCACCCGCAAGCCGGAAACGCCCACACCCGCTCTCTGCAAATCGTCCAGCGCCTGTCGGCCGAACTCGTCGTTTCCCACCGCGCCGACGAATGTCACATGCGCTCCAAGTCGCGCCGCCGCAACGGCCTGGTTTGCGCCTTTGCCGCCGTGATGCTGAGAGAACGTCCCGCCGGTGACCGTCTCACCGGGAGCCGGCAACCGCTTAGTACGAACCACGAGGTCAGCGTTGACCGACCCGACGACCAGCACCCGGCCGACTCGACGCTCCTCAGGCTGGCTCAGGTCGCGGCCTCCTTCTACGTTCAGGTATCGAAGCGGTAGATCGTGAGCGTCTGGGCCGTGGACGAATCGTCCCCGACCCGGAACGTGAACACGTTCTCGCCGACGTTGAGCCCGAGCGCGAACGACCACCTGCCATAGCTGTCGGCAACCGTGTGCTCGTCGAACCAGAACGGTATTTCGCGTGTGATTGTCGATCCCGGTGGCGCAAGTCCCCGAACGACGACGGCACGCTCTGCGGTGGCGCTGCCGTTCATTGGGTCGACGATGACCAGGCCGACCGCTGGGATGGTGGGCGCAGGCGAAATAGATGGAGCCTGCGTTGGGGGCGGGGGCGGGGGCGTCGGGCTCGGGCTGGGCGATGGAGTCGGGGTCGGACTCGGACTGGGTGTCGGGCTCGGCGTGGGCGGCTGGGTCGGCGTGGGGGTCGGCGCAAGCGTCGGCGATGGGCTGGGCGTGGATGCCGGCTCGGCGCTGTAGGTCGGCAACAGGCTCGTTGTCGCAGTCGGATTTACCGCGGCCACATGGGTTGACTGCGTGCTCGGGCTCGGTAGAACGGAGGTCGGAGCGCCGCCGATCATGCCCAACAGGAACAGCAACACGATGACAGCCAGGACGGCCACGGCGAGGAACGCCAGCCAGTCGAGTCGCGCGTTGGATGGCCGATGCCTCGTCGACGGCGGGCGCGGGATTATTCCGGTTCGCCGCTCACTCGCGGCCGATCGTGGATCCGATCTGGCCATGGGCTGCGCAGGATACAGTCGGACCGACAAGCAGGCCTTGAATGGCGCCGCGTGCCCAAGGAGTTGAAATGACACAACGGCCTGAGCTTGCCTATGGCTCGTGGCCGTCGCCGATCACGATCGAGATGGCCGTTGCCAGCGCGCTGAGCCTGCGCGAGGTCCGTCTCGACGGTGACGACGTGTACTGGACCGAGGGTCGCCCGGACGAGGGCGGCAGGCAGGTCATCGTCCGCTGGAACGAGGCCGACGGTGCTGTCGATGTAACTCCTGCGCCGTTTAACGCGAGGACGATGGCCCACGAGTACGGCGGCGGCTGGTACGCCATCGATCGCGGCACGGTGTACTTCGTCAACCTCGCCGACGGCCGGATATACCGACAGGCGCGCGGCGCTGCGCCCGAGCCGCTGACCGAGGACGGCCCATATCGCCATGGCGACCTTTTCGTCGACCGGCGGCGGAACCGGCTGCTGTGTGTCCGCGAGGACCACAGCGGCCTCGAGCACGGACGCCACGCCGCCGAGGGCGAGCGCATCTCCGAGCCTCTCGACGCGCTCGTGGCGGTTGATGTCACGCGCGGCGCGGTGACTGTTCTCGCCGAGGGATACGACTTCTATTCGACGCCCCGCCCGCTCTGGGACGGCGAGCGACTCGCCTGGCTTTCGTGGCGGCATCCGAACATGCCCTGGGATTCGACCGAGCTTTGGGTCGCAGACGTCGACACGTCCGGCCGCCTTGTCAACCAGCGCATGATCGCCGGCGGTGGCGAGGAATCGGTCGTCCAGCCTGAGTGGGCGCCGGATGGGTCGCTGGTGTTCGCTTCCGACCGATCCGGTTGGTGGAACCTCTACCGCTGGACCGATGGATCCGAGCCGATGGCCCTCGCGCCGATGGAGGCCGAGTTCGCCGCGCCGCAATGGGTGTTCGGCATGAGCTGGTTCGGTATCGCCCCCGACGGCACCATCGTCGCGACCGCTCAGAGCAACGGACGCGACCACCTCTGGATGATTCCGGCGAGCGGAGTCCCGGAGCGTATCCAAGTGCCCGATGAGCAGATCGATAGCCTCGTCGTCGGCGAAGGGCGAGTGGCGTACATCGGCTCGAGCGCGACAGAGCCGCGTTCGGTTGTGCTGCTCGACCTGGCCCTCGCAGATCGTCGCGTCCTGCGCCGCGCCTTCGATGTAACCGTCGATCGGGCCTACCTGTCGCGGCCCGAACAGATCGCTTTCCCGACCACGGAGGGTGACACCGCTTACGCCCTCTACTACCCGCCCACGAACCCGAGCCTGAGGGCGTCGCGCTCCGAGCGACCGCCCCTGGTGGTCATGACCCACGGCGGACCAACATCACGCTCCACGAGCGCGCTCGAATACGGCCGCCAGGTGTTCACGAGCCGCGGTTTTGCCGTTGTGGACGTCAACTACCGTGGCAGCAACGGATATGGCCGCGAATATATGCGCCGGCTGGATGGTCAATGGGGCAACTTCGACGTCGACGACGCCGTTGCTGCAGCCCGTTACCTGGCCGATCGAGGCAACGTCGACTCGCAGCGGATGGCCATCCGCGGCGGCAGTGCCGGTGGCTACACGACGCTTTGCGCGCTCGTTTTCCGCGACGTGTTCGGAGCTGGCGCGTCCTATTACGGCGTCGGCGATCTGGAGGCGCTTGCGCGCGACACGCACAAGTACGAGTCACGCTATCTGGATCGGCTGGTCGCCCCTTATCCGGAGGGCGTCGAGGTCTATCGCGCGCGCTCGCCGATCTACTTCATCGACCGAATCACGCGTCCGGTGATCGTGTTCCAGGGCGAGGACGACATGGTCGTGCCAATCGCGCAGGCGGAGCAGCTCGTGGCTTCGCTGCGTGAGAGGCGCATCCCGCATGCCTACCTGCCCTTCGCAGGGGAGGGCCACGGGTTCCGCCAGGCGCCCAACATGCGCCGGGCACTCGAGGCCGAGCTCTCCTTCTACGCCCAGGTCTTCGGCTTCGAACTGGCCGACTCCTTCGAGCAGGTGCATGTGGAGTTCCTTTGAGACTGGGACCTCGCTGAAACCCTCCACACCCAAATGAGGCGCCTGCCCGCAAGCCCACCCTTGGGATCATGGCCGGACAACGACCGACGGATCGCGTCCGCGGTCAGAGAGATGCTGCAACGCCGACTCCATCTCGAAGCGCGCGATGTCGACATCGCCCCCCTTGGCATTCCCGGGCAGCCATCCACGAATGACACGCTGCTCGCCGGCCGTTTCTCCGACGCTCAGGCGCCCGAGGTGGCTGAGCTGATGCGCGAGGCCGGTGGCGAGATCGTCGCTAACGTCGACGAGGCCTGGACACAGCCACGCGTCGGGCCGCGCCGACAGGGCTCGCACCCAACGTTCAAGGGGGACGGCCTGCTCGCCTGACGGCGTGGTAAAACCAGAGCCGTGAAACCGAGCGTCCTGATCATCGGCGGTTTCGCCACCGCGCCACCCAACTATTGGCCGTTTCGCAGTCGGCTGACTGAGCGAGATGTCACCCGCGTCGACATCGCGCCGCTCTGGCCGCCCGACTGGGCACTGGCCGGCATGCTCGGCTTCGGTCTGATCATGCGCCAGACGGGCAGAGCGATCGCGCGCACCTACCGGTTGGGGGGACGCCGGCCGATCATCGTCGTCGCGCACTCTGGTGGCGGCATTGCCGCGCGGCTGGCAATGTCACCCGTGCCTTTTCACGGCCGCGTGGCCGGCGTCGCGGAGGCCGTCAGTTGCCTTGTAACTCTTGGAACACCGCACCGCCTGGACGAGCTTCCCAACCGTTATCACCATGCCGGCCACGACGCGACCGAGTTCCTGAACCGAGAGACGCCGGGTGCGTTTTTCGCGCCGCGCACGCAGTACCTGAGCGTTGGGTCGGCGTTTCCGCAGGCTGCGTTCGACGGGCTGGTCGGCCGCCTTGCAGAAGAGGTCTTCTCGATGATCGTCGGCACCGACACGCAGGCCCTGGGAGACGGGATCGTGCCCGTCGCCGCGGTCCACCTTCCGGGCGCCGAGCAGATCACCCTAGACGACGTGCGCCACGGCATGATCGGCGCCCCCTGGTACGGGGACGAGCAGGTCATCGACCGCTGGTGGCCGACCGCTTTGCGGTTATGGCACGAGGCACTCGAGGCACGAGCGAGACAGGACGAGGGTGGTTCAGGAGCACGTTTTCACGCGTCGGAAGCAGCGACGCTGGCGGAAATCGGGGTGACGCCCTAGTATTGGCAGTCGCGGGGTGGAGCAGCGGCAGCTCGTCGGGCTCATAACCCGAAGGTCGGCGGTTCGAATCCGTCCCCCGCAACCAGC
>CAZXLP010000077.1:0-6561 GCA_964642085.1 uncultured Anaerolineaceae bacterium | reverse complement strand
TGTCCGGCGGCGTCGCGATCATCAAGGTCGGCGCGGGCACGGAGACCGAGCTCAAGGAGAAGAAGCATCGCGTCGAGGATGCCCTGTCGGCTACCCGCTCGGCGGTCGAGGAGGGGATCGTCCCCGGGGGCGGCGTAGCGCTCATCAATGCGCAGAGCGCGCTCGACAAGGTCGATCTCGAGGGTGATGCCGCTGTCGGCGTGCGCATCCTGCGCAAGGCGCTCGAAGAGCCGCTTCGCCAGCTGGCCGAGAACGCGGGTCTGGACGGGTCGGTGGTACTCGAGAACGTCCGCCGCTATTCGGTCGAGAAGAAGAGCAAGACGCTCGGCTACGACGTTATGAAAGACGAGTACACGGACATGCTCGCCCGCGGCATCGTGGATCCCGCCAAAGTGACGCGGTCTGCTGTCGAGAACGCCGCTTCGATCGGCGGCATGGTGCTGACCACCGAGGTCATGATCACCGACAAGCCCGAGCCCAAGTCAGCGATGCCGCAGATGCCGCCCGGAGGCATGGGCGACTTCTAGTCGGTCGGGCGCGGCGCCTCAGCTAGCCTCGGAAGATCGACCCGCACTCGATCGTCAGCTCGATCGGACCGATGGTCTCGGACGGCGAGCCGTCGTTGAAATCGACCTCGTTCTCTTCCGAGACCAAGGTGAGCGTCGCTGTGTCGCCACGATCGTCGAGCTCAAACGTGACATCGCCCAGCGGCCGGAAACGGGCCGCCGTCGGGCTGTCGCCGTCAAAGGCGACCAGGAAGTAGGCATCGTTCGGTTCGCCGCGGGCACTGACGAACGTGAGTGGGGGTGGCCCCAGCCAGGTAGCGATCCAACGATCAACGTCGGGCAGGTAGGTGCATCCAGCCACCTCGCCTTGATATGTGACTAGCCACGTACCCACCTTGGGGCCGTCCGTCATTACCAGCGTGAACGTGGTTGTGGCTGCGCCTTCGGTGGGCTGCGCGCTCGCCGGTGCCGGCGTGACCGGCTCTGACGTGGGCGCGCCACTCTGAGCCACGGGCGTTGCGCTTGCCGGCACTGATACAGACGGCGGCACGGCAGTGGGCGCCACAGGCGTGGCAGTCAAGGCCGGGTGCTGCCGTGGAGCATGCCACTGCAGCAACGGCCAGTGGGGCGATGACCAGAAGCGTCCTGAGTTGAGATTTCACGTGAGCACAATGTCGCCGTGCCTGCCTGTTGCCAATAGGGGAAATCCCGCGAAAATGCCCTCGGCCGACGTCCCGCAGCGAACCTGCAACGAGGTAGGACTCTTCGGCGCTTGACGGTATTGCGTCACGCGCCCGAGCATGGTTGGCGATGCATAGCTTCGAGACGTCTGGTTTCGCCGAGTTCGACCGAATGGCCATGCTCTTCCGGAGGACCCGCGAGCTGCTCGACATGGTTACCGCGACCGGCGACCTGCCCGACGGAGCAACGGAGATGATCGCGCATGAGACCCTGCCGCACGTCGAGGACATCGAGCAGGGTTTTCGTGTCTCTCTGCGTGCGAGCGGGGCCGAACTGGCCGAGTTGCGCGCCCTGGTTACGCGCGCCGGCGTGAGCGCCGGTGAGCCCGCATCCGCCGCGGAGGCGCGAGCGGCGCTGATCGAGACGATGCACGATCTGGCGCAGGCCACTGGGGCGCAACCGGAGATCCTGCGTGCTCCAGGACGCTGTCTCGCCGCCCTCGAACACGCACGCCTGGTGTTCGCCCTGTTGCCGCAGACCTCGCCGGACGATGTGCATTACCCGATCGGCCGGCGCACCTACGCCGATATCCATCCGCCGCGCGGTGCGGGCCAGCTTGCCGAGCGAATCGAGGAGCTCGAGCGCAGCCTCTGGGCAGTCGCGACGCATCGCGCAGCATGGGTCGGCAGCGGCAGCTACCGGCGCACATACGGCTTCTTCGACACAGCCGCCCGAATAAGCGGCAATCGGTTCCTGGCAGCCTAGCCAGGTGGCAGGTCAGACGCGCGGCAAGCCTGACGACGTGCGCGGCGTCCGTGACGACGCCCCAGGGACGCTGATGGAGCAATTCGGGCGGACAAAATCGTCGTTCTCGAGGCTCATAAGCGCGCATATTGGCCTCCTGAAGGCCGAGATTGGCGAGATCGTCGATCAGGTCAAGCTGATTGGCACGCTGGCGGGCGTCGCGCTGGCGGTTCTGCTCTTCGTCGGCAACATGCTCTACGTCGGCGGCTTCCTGTTCACCGGGGAGTGGCTGTTCGGATCGATGGGCTGGGGCCTCGCCCACGGCGTGCTGTTCGGCCTCTCCCTTGTCGTCGTCCTCATGCTGGGCATCCTCGGCGCCAGCCGTGGGAGCGCGATCCTCGCGTTCCTGCTGGCAGCGGTCCTGGTGGTCGTCCTGGCCCTCGTGACCGGCTTCAACGTTGCGTACAACGCGGCGTCGTCCGTTGCGGCAGGGCTTGCCTCGCCACTCAACAGCGCCGGCGTCGTATCGCTCATCGCAGGAGCGGTAATCGGCGCCCTCGTCTTCGCGCTACTCCTGTGGCGAGTTGCGGGGGGCGCTGGCGCAATTGGCGGCTTGATCCTTGGCGCGATCCTCGGGATGCCGCTCGGCTGGCTCATCGGCGGCGCTCCGTGGACGTGGCCACCCGCTGTCGGCTTCGCGATAACCGTCGGCCTCATGGCGTGGCCGATCCTCGCCGCGGTGCTGGCGATCCCGGGTCTGGTTGTCGGCGAACGCTTCGGCCGGCTCTACCCGCGACAGTCGATCGAGGCGGCCAACGAGACAAAGGCATGGTTGGAGGAGCAATGGCGCAGTCGGCAGCCGAAGCTCGGCAGGAAGTAGAGAACGCGCGGCGGGGCGTCGAGAAAGAGCTCGACGACTTCGGGACCGCCGCGCGCGCAGCCGTCGACATACCGGCCAAGGTCCGGCGCAACCCGGTGCGTACCGTCGGGCTCGCGGGCGGCGCCGCGTTCCTGCTGCTCGGTGGCCCCAAGCGGCTGGCCAAGGCCGCCGAGGCGCGTTTCTTCCCGAAGCGCGCAGAGCGTGTGCCGACGGTGCTTCCCAAGGACGTCGAGGAGACCATCAATCGCCTCGAGCCCGAGAAGCGCGAGCAGGTTCGAGGGCACCTCGAGCGTGACTTCGCGGCGTACCTTCGCAAGGAGCATCCGGAAGAGCCGGCGAATGCCCGCCGATCGTTGTGGCGGACGTACGACATCATGGTCGGCATCGTCGGCGTCGCCGCGGCGCGCGAGCTCGTCAAGAAGCTGTTCGCGATTCCCAAGGAATTGCGCGTCGACGAGATCAGGGAAGAAGGCGAAGCAGTGGCCCAGGCCGAAACGAAGGTCGCCGAGGCCAGGTCCGGGAAGAAGTAGGCCGCCCAAGTCCAATTTGCCGCGTGTTGGCGTGGGGCGGCACAAGTGACCGACGTCCTGGGGATTCGAGGCTCGCGGTCGTCGTTCGTGCCGTGGGGCGGCAAGTTGCATCGGCGGTGCCGTGGGACGGCACAAACCACCGACTTTGCTCGTGGCGCGCCGGTCCGCCGGTCGTTAGTGCCGTGGGGCGGCACCGAACCAAGCGTCACGCATGGCCGTTAGTCGCTCGCCTTGTCCACTAGCTGGAGCAGGTCGTGCGCGGCCAGCTCGACTTCTTTGTGCCGCCACTCCGCGGCTCGATACTGGCAGGCGATCAGCCCGGTCCGGTGCAGCTTCTTGAAGTCACCGAATACGAACGCGTAACGGCCCTTCGTCTCTTCCGAGGCCTCGTCGGTCAGCCCCAGGAACCACGCTCCGTACTCATCCCACGAGTGCGACTTCTTGAATCGGTTCTCGTCGTCGGCGCTGGGCTGTGATTCGCCCCAGTCGCTGTCGGGCACGACCCTATTTTCGCGGATGAGCTTCCGAGCGTGCGCGACCGCCTTCTTGTTGACTGTGTACGAAGCCATGGCGGCGCCATTATCGGCGAGCGCGCGACGACGATTGGCCCTAGGTCACGGTGGTGGGCAAGGTCGGATTCGAACCGACACGCCGCTCACGCGGCACTGGGTCCTAAACCCAGCGCGGCTACCGTTACGCCACTCGCCCGAGCACGAGTTTACCGAGATCGGCAGATCCGTTGACGCTTCCTCGCGAACCAGGATCGCTTAGGTGTTGACGGCGGACTCGCTAGGTTGTCACCTGATCGGCCAGGCGCGTGGTGTCGACCACGCCGCGCACGTTGAGCCCGTTGTCGCTTATCCACGCCTCCTCGAGCTGCCACGCGTCTGACGGCGCCGGCTGAAGTAACGGCACGCCGCCGTCTCCCGTACCGGGGAACAGGACCAGAGCGCCACCGCGTACCTCCAGTGGCGCCCGCGCCTCGACGCCTTTGACCGTCACGCGCACGCCTTCGTTGCTCAACCGAACGCTGTCGAGCGCCAGCCCTTCGCGCTGAGCGGCGAAGCGGATCAACGACTCGGTGTCCGCCGCGGACAGGCGAGCTGTCGCACTGGCGGCACGAGCGTCGCCCGTCACGCGCACCGAGCCGACGGTGATCGTGTCTCCGCCGGTCGTCAGCGAGATGTTGGTGATCTCACCGTCGACCGTCCGCCACGTACGGTCGAAGAAAGACACGTCGCCGAGGGTCAGCTCCAGCGAGCCAACCTGTGCCGGGCTGAGATCAACGTTGGCGGCCGAGATATGCAGGCTGCGCGAGCGTCCCACCATCAGCAACGGGTCGAACAAGGCCACGGTGACGCGCAGGCTGTCCGAGCGAAGTCCCATGTCGCGCACCATCTGGGTCAGGATGGGCGTCGCCGCCAGCGGCAGGACAACCAGCCCGAGAAACGCGACGAGCGCGACGAATAGCGCGACGAACCTGAGAAACCCGGCCACGCCCCTATACTCGGTGCTTCCGATGATCAATGCCGACAGCGGCCAGGTGAAGGTGACCACGCGCCCCGCAGAGCGGAGTTCCGTGGTTCTCGAAGTTGAATTCCCAGCCGAGCAGGTGAGGCGCTCGGTCGAGGAATCCGTCCGCCATCTCGCCCGACGAACCAAGGTGCCTGGCTTCCGCCCGGGCAAGATCCCCCGTCCGATTCTCGAGCGTGCCCTGGGCATCCGCCGTGACGACCCCACAGCGCCCAACCCGCTCTACGACGACGCCAAGGAACACCTCTTCGAGCACTCCGTGGTCGATGCCCTGCGCGACAGCGAGCTCGACGTGCTCACGATCCCGGCGCCCGAGTGGCTGGCCTTCGAGGAACATGCCGGGGCTTCGTATCGGGTGACCTTGCCGCTTCGCCCGGCCGTGAAGCTCGGGGCCTACACCGACTATCCGTTCGGCATCACGATCGACACGATCGACGATGCCGCGGTTGATCGCGTGATCGAGCAGCTGCGCGACCAGCAGGCTTCGCTCGTACCGGTCGAGGACCGCGGCGCCGCCACTGATGACTATGCCGTGATCCGGTTTGTCGGCCGCAGGAATGGCGAGCCGATCGAGGGCGCGCAGAGCGAACGGATGCCGCTGATCATCGGCCGAGAGCGTTTCGTGCCCGGCTTCGAGGAGCAGCTCATCGGCCTGCGCGAGGGCGGCGAAAAGACGTTCAGCCTCACCTTCCCGGACGACTATCCCGAGCAGGAGCTGGCCGGCAAGGCTGTTGAGTTCGAGGTCACGCTGCTCGAGCTGCGCGAAAAGCGCCTGCCCGACGCGGACGACGAGTTCGTGCGCAGCCTGGGCGCGTACGAGGATCTGGCGGCGCTCCGGTCGGAGATATCGCGGCGCCTGGAGCGCAACGCGCTCGACCGTGCACGGCATGCCTTCGCCGATCGGATCATCGAGTTCTCGGTCGCCAACTCGACCCTCGAGCTGCCCGACCTACTGATCGAGCGCGAGCTCGAGGTGATGCTCGACGAGCTGGGTGTTCGGCTGGCCGAACAGGGCATCGGGTTCGAGGACTACCTTCGCGCCACGGAGCGCGACCAAACGAAGCTCCTGGCGGAGTTCCGACCCGACGCCGAGAGGCGCGTCAAGACGCTGCTGGTGCTGTCCGAGATCGCCCAGCGCGAGGGCATCGAGGTGACCGACGAGGAGCTCGACGCCGACCTTGCGCGATCACGCGAGCGCTACGCGGGCAACCAGCGCCTCATCTCGTATTTGGAATCGGCACGTGGCCGTGCGTACACTCGCTCGCTGCTTCGCCGCTCGAAGACGGTGGAGACGCTGATCGATCGTTGGATCGACCAACATCCGGAGTTCAAGAACGTGCAGCATCTGCACGGAGACGAAGGGGCAGGGGCAGCCGCCGGCAATTCGTCGGTGGCCGGGGCCGCCGACAGCCAGTCGGCAGCCTCCTCCTCCGCCGTGGGTTCGAAGAAAGGGAGTCGCTGATGCTCGTCCCGATGGTCATCGAAAGCTCGAGTCGGGGTGAGCGCGCCTACGACATCTACAGCCGGCTGCTCAAGGACCGGATCATCTTCCTGGGCGATGCCATCGAAGATCACGTGGCCAACCTGATCATCGCCCAGTTGCTGTTCCTGGAGGCCGAGGATCCCGAGCGCGACATTTCGCTGTACATCAACTCGCCCGGAGGGGTGGTCACCGCCGGCCTGGCGA
>CAZXLP010000076.1:3886-6602 GCA_964642085.1 uncultured Anaerolineaceae bacterium | reverse complement strand
CCATCGACTTCGCCGCCGTGGCGCGGGCATGCGGCGCGCAGGGTGGCCGGGTCACGCGTGACGCGGAGTTCGAGCCTGCGCTGCGCGACGCACTCGCAGCAGGCAGGCCAGCCGTGATCCAACTGGAGATGGATCCGCGCTGGATCTCACCGGACAGCTTCGAGGGCTGATCAGGCGGCGCGCGGACGCTCCATGGCGAACGCGCCGTAGGCACGGCCCGAATCCGCGTCCGGCCCGGAGCTCAACAGCGTGAACCCGATCCGATCGTAGAAACGCATCGCCATTTCGTTTGCGCCGAGAACCCACAGCACGACGCGTCGCCCGCCCCACGATGAGCTCCAGTCCTGGACCGCGTCCACGAGCGTGGCGCCGACCCCCAGTCGACGCGCTTCCGGGGCGACCCACATGGAGAAGAGCAGACAGTCCGACGGCGGCCGCCGGCGAGCCTGCACGACCCCGACGGGCGTCTCGGCCGCATCACGAGCGATGAACCAGATCCGCCGGTTGCCCGTCGCCGACGCGCGTGCGTTCGAGATCCAGTCGTCGTCGGTGCCCGCGACAGCCTCGTCGTAGCGCTGCCCGAAAGCATCTGGAGAGTCGAGCAGACTGCGCAACCGTATGTCGCGCAGCACCTGCCATTCTTCTGGACGAATGCGCTGAACTGAAACGGCCAAACCCACCTCCGAGCCGCGCAGCGTAAACGACGGTAAGACAATCAGGGAGCCCTCAGGCGCTTTCGCTAGCAGACGCCTCGTAATATCCGCCCAGAGGGGAGGGCCATCCTGGCGACCGAAGCGATCAATCCACCTGTCATAGCCGACGCCGAGCCTCGACGACGCGTCGTCGACAGTTTTCTTGCATTCGTCGATCGGTTGCCGGGTCCGGCGGCGCCGTGGTACCTCGCCATCGGAGTCGTTCTTGCATGGATCGGCCATCTGATCGTATGGGCAAGCCCCGCACGCACGTTCAGCACGATCAGCCACGACGTCGTCGTTCCGGCGCTGATATTTGCCTGGTTCGCGTGGTTGCTCCATACCCTCAACAAGGTGGCTATATCGAGCCTCAACGAGTTTCGACCAGCCCTAGGCGATCCCGATGCAGAGGGGGGCTATCGCTCCGCCTTGACGACGATCAGCGACCGCAACGCGATCCTCGCGTCGGTTGTCGCGCTGGCCGTAGTCAGCACCGCCTACTACCTTGCGGTTCGCCCATTTCGCGATCCGCTGCCGCCAGACATCGAGCTGGCTTCCGCGCCGCTGTGGGGCCTGGCGTCGATCGCCCTCGGCATCGTCGTCCTGCACACCATCACCCAGCTGAGGCTCGTCAGCGAGCTCAGCGCGGTTGCCCGCAACGTCGACATCTTCAAGCCCGCTCCCATCAACGCGTTCGCGCGCCTGACCGCCGTCAGCGCGATGGGATTGATCGCGTTCGTCGTCATGTTCGTGCTGTTCAGCCCAGGGCAGCCGCTCGCCTACATCGTCCAGGAGGCAGCCGTACTGGTCATCGCCGCGGCATCATTCGTCCTTCCCCTGAGAGTCATGCACAAGCGACTCGCCGCCGAGAAATCACGCCTGCAGGCAGACGTCCAGGACCGCCTGAAGGCGGTCCTGGCACGGATCCACGACGCTGTCGACGCAGACAACCTGGAAGGCGCCGAGCAGCTGAACCATGCGCTGACGGCGGTGCTCGCGGAGCGCGACGTGCTCGCCAGGCTCCACACCTGGCCCTGGAGCACCGGCACCATTCGCGGCTTCGCGTCGGCTCTCGTCGTGCCGATCGCGTTGATCCTCTTCACGCAGGTAATCGACCGCGTGATCTGACCGATCCCTACTCCCCTAGAACGGCTTGAAGATCATCAGCCAGAGAATCACGGCCACTCCGCCGATGCCGACTATCGTCATTGCTAACGGATGCCAGGCCAGCCGGGCATTCTCAAACTCGGCGAGCGTGGCAGCTTCGTCCATCGTGTCCTTGGCTGCAATCGCCCTCTCGGCCGTGTCTTGCATCAGGTTGTAGTAAGCAGCGCCCCACCGCCACATCGTCAGCCAGATCGCCCCCAGTAACGCCAGCGACAGCCAGACCCAGGCGCGGGTCCATATCCCGAGGAAGAACACGAGCAGGAAACCGCTGATCACGAGGGCGACGGTCGCCAGCCGCAGCGGCCAGACACTTGGCAGCGCATCGAAGAGAGCGAGGTTGCGCGCCGGATCCGGTTCCCAGCGCTTCTTCCAGGTAACCATCACCTGCACGCCGTGCGCAAGCATGAATGTGAGCACAGCGCCGATATGCAGAAAGAGCAGCCACTGATACATCAGCCGACCTCTATGGCGCAGCATCGGGTCGCCGAGGAGGCTACTCCACAGCGGGGCCGGTGACGGTGCAAATCGCAAAATGGTCAGCCGGCGATCGACCCCTTTCCCCTGCCGGCCGGACGGGTGCGCGCCGCGATGCGCTCTAGTGCTCCCTCCCAGCCGGCGTCGATCGCGACGCCCGGCTCGTCGAGGTCGACGAGCAGCGGCGCGTGATCGGACGGAATGGGGATGCCCTTGCGCGCTTCCCGGTCGATCTCCGCGAACACCACGCGTTCGGCAAGCGGCGGCGACAACAGCAGGTGATCGATGCGCATGCCCATGTTCTTGTGGAAGTGGCCCTGGCGGTAGTCCCACCACGTGAAGCGCGCCGGCTCGGGTCGCTTCGATCGGTAGGCGTCAACCAG